>CAYUBC010000106.1:0-6758 GCA_964442885.1 uncultured bacterium
GTAGCCGTGGTGGTGATGACCTGGGCTACTCTGGGCTGCGCTAAACCCACCCAACCTACGGTATTGCTGTCAGAGCCCACCGTCGAGCCTAACCGCCTAACTGGGCAAATTGCTGAAGTGTCTCCGCCTGAAACCCTGGAGGTGCTGAAGCAAATCATCGATGCTTACACGCCCCAAGTCAGAATTCTAAGCCCCAGGCCAGGGGAAATTCTGGACAGCACCACCGTATCAGTGCGTGTGCAGGTACGCGGATTACCCCTTTTTAAGGATGCAACCTGGCAGCTTGGGCCGCATCTCCACGTTTTTCTGGATGATCAGCCTTACCGAGCCGTGTATGACCTGTCAGAGCCGCTGGTGTTTGAAAAGCTTACCCCTGGTACCCACACCCTGCGCGTGTTTGCCTCGCGCCCCTGGCATGAGAGCTTCAAGAATCAGGGCGCGTTCGACCAGCGTACCTTCCATGTGCTGGCCCAGACGCCCCAAAATGAAGTAAACGCTAGTGCCCCCCTGTTGACCTACAGCCGCCCTCAGGGAACCTATGGCGCTGAGCCAATTATGCTGGATTTTTACCTGACTAACGCCCCCCTGCACCTCAGCGCCCAGGAGGATGCCAAGGATGACCTGCACGACTGGCGCATTCGCTGCACGGTTAACGGCCAAAGCTTTGTGTTTGAACAGTGGCAGCCCATCTATCTAAAGGGGTTCCAGCCGGGGCAAAATTGGGTGCAATTAGAATTGATCGATGAAACTGGGCGGTCTATCGACAATCGCTTTAACAACACCGTGCGGATCATTGACTATCAACCCGGCGGTACCGATACCCTGTCGCGATTGGTGCGGGGTGAACTCGACCTACGGGAAGTAGCTGGCATTATCGACCCGACTTACCTGCCGCCTGAGCCTGAGTCAACTCCAGCACCTCCGACTGAGCCTGATCAACCTTTCCCACCTCAAAACGAGTCTGTCCCTGAGGATTTGGAACCAGCTTCCCTGCCCGTGCAACCTGAGCCGGTTTCTGAGAGCTCAACCGCTACCCCAACCCAGCCCGAAGCTTCTACCACCGCAGCACCGGCCAACTCCCGGCCTGAGACCGACTTCTCCCAGCCGCCAAGTCTCCCTACTCAGGAGCTACCGCCGCCCACAGACGCAGACAATCCCAACCCAGAAGAAACTACGGCAAACAAAAGTGGCAGCCTCTCAACTCAGCCACTCAAACCTGAAGCCAGCAAAGCCCCGGAAACAGAGTCTTTAGCCCAGCCATCCTCGGAGCCAGAGGAGGACTCAAGCGCCACACCCCCAACCTCGTTGGAGCAGCCATCGCTAACCGTTGAGTCTTCAGAAAAAGAGCAGCCCGCTCCGTTGCTTGTTTCCCCATCAGAGCAGGTTGAAGCGCCAACCCTTGACGCTATCCCCACGCAGCCAACTACTCCTGAACAGGCATCGGGGGCTGAGCGGTTGAGGAATCGCTTTCGAGCCTGGCAGGAAAAGCGGCAATCTGCCCCACCCCCGGCCTCCCTGCCGAAAGATAGTTCACCCCTGGCACCAATACCCATTTATGAGGCCCCTAACGACACGCCTCCAGACCTAGATGCTCCTGCGCCAGAGACAATTCCCGAAGATCCGGAAGTGGCTTCAGAACTGCCTGCGGATGTTGAACTACCCAGAGTCAGGACAGAATTGATCGAGCCTTACCTGACCCAGCCTTACCTGACAGAGCCTCGGGCAGAAGCCGTGCCATCTCCCTCAAACGGAAGCACTAGCAACAGGAGCGGCAAAGCTGATGACGCCGACGAGCAGATTCCCACACCGACCCCTAAAACACCCGCTCAAGGGAAGCTAGACAGACCGACTAATCCGATGAATCGACCGTATATTTAGCTATCGATGATTCATGCTGGCGTTACCGACTCTACCGAGGGATGGCATGGCCATTGAATCACGGTTATTGAATTAGGCGAATGGTAACCGGATAGCGGTAGGCAATACCTTCGTTAGCCTTGACTGAGGCTATAATGACCAACACCAGCCAGGCGATCGCCAGGAATATGAGCAACGGTATGCCAATCAGCACCAGAATTAAGGTCAGGGCTACCATCATATAGATGGTCATAGAGATGTTGAAATTCAGCGCCTCTTTGCCTTGGTTGTCAACAAAGGGCATTTCTTCTCGCTTGATTAGCCAAACCACAAGTGGCCCCACAAGGTTACCGAAGGGAATGACAAATCCAGCGAGAGCGCTGAGATGGGCCAGGGTTGCCCACATGCGAGATTCAGGAGTAGAACTAAGTTGAGTCATAGCAATAGCAGGGCAGGTTACAGCCTCAAAAGGTTGAATCTAGTGGCCTCTGCCGCCAAGCTAACTCAAAAAGCAGGGTAAACGCCTTACCCTGCTTACAAAATGTAGTATTTCAAACCTAAGCCCAGTTCTTGAGGATTACTCCTCGTCATCATCCTCATCATCGGAAGGATAGACGAAACTGGTAGAACGCCCCGTCAGCACCGACTTGCCCAGGGAAAGCGCCTTTTGGGCTTGCAGGGTAGCGGTGCGCTTCCAGGTAGCACGACGCTGGTCACGCTTTTGTTTGGAGGTTTTCTTCTTGGGAACCGCCATGGCAGCAATAGTTCAAATTTGACAACCTTACAAGCATAGGACAAGAGCCGCCTAATGTGCAATGTAAAGTTTTAAAAGATCCCTACTTCTAGCCGACTACCGCTGGATTCTTAGCAATTGGGTCAAGTTGAGGCCCCTAAAGTAGACTCCGGGCAGCTTCGTAGTATTTGGCCCAGTGTCTAACATCGGGCTTGAGTCGCCAATTGCCCCGGCTAACCGCCACTGTAAGCACCGGAATAGTTATGTTCTGGCTACTGCCGGTCACGGTGACGATCACATCCGTCATTAAGACATCGGCATCAAAACTGCGCTGCACGGCAGCACGGGCAACAATCTCGGAACGTTGGACAAAGCTCTCAAAGCTTTCGCCCTCTTCACGAACTAAGAATAGATTGAGCCGTGAGGTGTAGGCCGCAGCGGGGGGACAAACGAGCAAGTGAGGCAACCATCCTCCGCCAAGGCCCAGCAAGATAGCCAGAGCTACACGAGCTACTAGAGCGGTTCCAACCTGGCCTGCCTGGCCCCCACGCAACGAAAATCTCTTGACCTGACCAACTTGACCTGCCTGGGCCTGCTCCATAGCTATCTCCTCCAACGATGACTAACGCTTTGGGGTTACTCGGTTTTGCCCACCAACGGGTTGCTGACCAATGGGTTGCTGGCCAATAGGTCGCTAACCAACAGAGCCTGAGTGAACCATCCCCAGAGTCCAACTCTCAACCTAACCTGCCGAATGTTGCCGCAGCGGATTATATCGCCTCAATTTTAGCGACCGTTGCCGAAATAGGAGCGCGAAGTATCCAGGAATGTTTTTTGCGTCCCAATTCGGCCTAGGCGCTACTATGGCAGATGACTTTTACCAAGTCGGTATAGGGCAAGAGAGGAGGCACGCAACCAAGATGGCAAGCCATTGGCCAGTAATTGTTGGCATTAACCAATACCAATCGCTTCAACCCCTGCTCTACGCTCAATTTGATGCGATTGAGCTCAAGGATTTCTTAGTGCATGAAGCGGGTTTGCAGCCTCAGTATTGCGCCCTGCTAACGGATATTTCTCCGATGGTGTATCAGGGAGCGGCTTTTCCCAGCCGGGAGGTAGTGCTGAAGCGGTTGGCTCAAACGGTGAACCAGGCGGCTGAGGGAGATACTGTCTGGTTTTTCTTCAGTGGCTATGGCGTGCACTGGGAGGGGGAGGATTATATCCTCCCCATTGATGCCGACCCTAACCGCATCCCCCAAACCGGCATTTTGGTAGAAACCCTGTTTCAGACTCTAAAGACGGGCAAGGCCTCCCAAACGCTGGTAATTCTGGACATGAATCGGCCCCAGTCGGCCCTGGCTCCGGCGCGGTTGGGCCAGCAATCGCTGGAACTGGCCCGAAGTCTAGCTGTGCCCCTGGTACTGTCGTGCCAGCCCAATGAGTTTTCTCAAGAAACCCTGGCCGTTCGGCACGGCTTGTTTACCGAAGCCATGATTGAGGGGATGCGGTTTCACGGCTGTTTGACCCTGGCCCAACTGACCGATTATTTGCTCAAGCGGGTGCCAGAACTTTGCCTACAGTACTGGCGACCTGAGCAGCATCCGACCCTGGCCATTCCACCAGAGCAGAAGTTTTTAATGCTGGTGCCACCTAGTGCAGCCGGGCAGTTACCCATTGTGCCTCTGCCCCAGCCGGATGAACCCGTGGGTGTGATGCCGCCGATTACTAATGATGGCAGTGAGTCAACGGCGCTTCCGGAAATCGTGCCGCCCGCAACCGAGGCCGAAGTCGGCCAGCCAGAAGTCGGGTTTGAGCCTGGTGGTGATCCGGAGCATCCCTGGCCTGAGGGAGAAGTACCGATGACGGAACTACCGCCCACCGAAGGCGGTAACGGTGACAATGCCGTCAGACCTCTGCCTCCGTTAACCCTGCCCGCCGAAATTCCTCCTATCCCTGACCTGCCTCCTAGCCCTGAGGCAGAGGGCACAACCACACTCCCAGAGACCGTTGCCAGGGCTGGAGCCTGGGGCTGGCCGCAGTGGGGGGCGTTAGCCGCGGGGCTACTGTTGCTGGGTGTGTTGTTGCGTAACCAAGCCTTTTTTTGGAGTGGCGAGACACCCAGGGCAGATTCCAACCCCGTTGCGGAACCTGTTGTACCACCGGCCAATCAGATGGGTGACGAGGTCAGTCCATCACCTGAGCCAGTTGCTATAGAGGCAGCGCCACCGGTGACCAATCCAGAGGCGATTTTTCCGGGGGGGAATATTGACCCGGCCCAGGCGCTAGAACTAGCCCGCACGGCCCTGGCTGAGCAACAGTTTGGGGAAGCCTTGACCTGGCTAAATCAAATTCCTGAAGACCAGCGACCAGAGGATTACGCCACCCTGCTGGCGGAAGCTGAGGCTGGCTATGCTAGTTCAGTGGTGACGGGTGAAGCCATGCTGAATGAAGCTCGCCGCCTGGTCGAGCCGGTGCCCGCCTCGCTATTTAACGATGCCATTGAACGGGCGCGCCAGGTGCCTGTAGGCGACCCGCAGTACGAACAGGCCCAGGCTGACATTGCCCGCTGGAGCCGGGTGATTTTAGACCTGGCCGAAGGACGGGCAGCCTCCGGTAATTTTGACGGAGCAATTGCCGCTGCCCAGTTGGTGCCAGAAGATCAGGCTGAGGTGCATGCTCAGGCCCAAAACCAAATCCAGCGCTGGCAGCAGCGCCAGGTCAACCGGCAATTGCTCCAGCAAGCTCAGGGGTTGCTGCAACCAGATCAGGCCACCTCGTTTAGGGATGCGATCGCCCTTGTCCAGCAAATTCCGCCCGACTATCCAGAGTCTGCTACCGCCCAGGAACGCAGTGATCAATGGAGTCAGGATATTCTGGTGATTGCCCGCGCCCGCGCTGCCGCTGGCCAAATTGCTGAGGCCATTGCCGCCGCTAACCTGGTGCCGACGGGCACCAGTGCCTACGACCAGGCTCAGCAGGAAATTCAGCGGTGGCAGGGGCAGTAGGCAAACCGCCATTGGTAATTGATAATTGGTAATTAAGAATTGTTAACTACCAACTATGTTTACACCCCCCAACCGCATTCCCCCTGGCCCTGGTCAAGAATCTGTGTGGGATTACCCGCGTCCGCCCAGGCTAGAGGACTCTGCGCGGCATATCCAGGTGGTCTTTAATGGCGTGGTCATTGCCGATTCTCGGCGCACCAAGCGGGTGTTAGAAACCAGCCATCCGCCAGTTTACTACCTGCCACCAGAGGATGTGAGGATGGAGTATTTGCAGCCGGTAGCGGGAGCAACCTTCTGCGAGTGGAAGGGAACGGCCTCCTACTTCACCATTGTGGTGGGCGATCGCCAGGTCGTTAAAGGAGCCTGGTGCTACCCGCAGCCCACTGAGCCGTTTCAGGGCATTGCCCACTATTTAGCGGTGTATCCCGGCAAAATGGATGCCTGTTATGTGGATGATGAGCCAGTGCAGGCCCAGGCTGGCGACTTCTACGGCGGCTGGATTACTCAAGCCATCGTTGGCCCCTTTAAGGGCCAGTCGGGCACCTGGGGATGGTAGCGAACTAAGCCTGCTCTGGATCCAGACTAGCGCTACAGTTAGGGGCAATGTCGAGGGCGTTACGGCTACCCGTCAACACCTCGACGGCTCGTTTGAGTTTGGCTTCCAGGTAGCGCTTTTGATTTAGCAACTGCCGCAGTTTTTGATGGCGAGCGATGGCCAGGCTCAGGGTTGAAACCTGCTCTGGCGGACAGGGTAAACACTGCAACTGCCCGTCGGAGTCCAGACTACAAAGTCGGTAATGGGGCAGTTCTGGCCTGGCCATAGGGGTGGTGTCTTCTGCCTTTGGCTCCTCCAGGGCTTCGCAGAGTTGCTCAACGTAGCCTGACAACGCCTGCGGGTCGCCGTGGCGCAGCATAGCCACATTAGCTTTGGCCGAGAGGGCGGATTGGGCAGGGTCATCTATAGTTTCCAGCCAGCCATCGACAATGGGGCCTTCCATGTACAGCGCCTGAATACTCTGCACAGTTTGCCTTAGCTCACTGTGCCAGGCTTCTACAGCCATTTGAATATCCTGCAACACCTTGATGGCCAGGGCTGGGTTGGCGTCATGGCGATGGCGGCTAAAGGTAGGCCGCTTACCCTTAGGCAAACTAGGCAACTGAGA
>CAYUBC010000106.1:6768-9214 GCA_964442885.1 uncultured bacterium
GAAACGGAGCGACCGCCGGCGCAGACCCCATACCCCGCTGGCCCCGACCCCTGCTGAGGTCAAAGGAAACCGCCTGAGGGCGGGGGCGGGGTGATGAAGCCCTGACCGATTCAGAGGACTCTGGCCGAACAGGCCCAATATCAGGCAAATTAGCCATGGCAACCGAGGATAACTAAGCCGAAGCAGTAAACCCTGAGGATGACCCGTATAACAACAGTCATCCTATGCACCCGTTATACCTGAAATGGCTAGTTTTGCGCTACTGGTTGCCAAAACAACGCGATTAGCTAATCTGACCTGGGTCATTTACATAAAGTGATCAATCACCACGGCGGACACGGCAGCAAACAGGGTAATTGCCAGACCGACTAAAGGATTTTGCCCCTGGCTAACGGCAAAGGAGGTAATTACCCCAGCCCCTAGCGCAGCAATGGCAATAGCGCTAACCCAATCTTTTTGTACGTTGTGCATAGGTTCAGATACGGATTTGTTAAATGAAGCCCTGGACAAAAAACCTTAAAAAAGGGTTTAGATTTTAGACCTACAGCCCTATTTCTTACGCTTTGTGGCTTGCCCATGACTTCAAAATTTCAGAATCTAAACTTACCACTCGAACCCAGCCCAACCTGCCACTGCCTGAGAAACTGATACCAACCTTTAGAGTCGGTTAGAATAATTAACATTTTCTTCAATGAAATGTTTACCTTGCTCGGCTGGTTTGCCCAGAGAAGACGGGTTCTAAACCTTTTGCAAGTCCAGACGTGAAATTTTGCCGGTAGGAAAGCTACAGGTTTCGAGCTGGACTTGATATGTCAGGAGTTTACCGAAACCTCAGGATAGCTTTGATCGGCAGGTGGTCAGAGGCCTGAGCGGCCTCAACAACGACCCCTGAGTCCACTAGCTCTAGGGTGTCTGGGGTGTAGAAGATGTAGTCCAGGGTGTACTCGGGTTGGTTAGAGGGAAAGGTAGCCCGCTGGTCTTGGGGAGTGTCTTGCAGGGCGATGGCGGAAGCTAGCGCGGGAGACTCCAGTAGTACTTGAATCGAGGGATTGTCGCCTTCTTCAGAACGTTCTAGATCGCTGTTGAAGTCCCCCAGCAAGAGGATAGGTAGTCGCTGGGCGTAGTCTTCAGCCAGTTGGCGCACAAATTCTGTTTGCCGCAGGCGGGTGGGGCCATCAAAGGCTTCTAGATGCACGTTGATGACCAAAAGCGGTTGGCCAGATACCTCAATTTCGGTTACCTGGGCCACCCGATCCAGATACAGCGCGTTGTAGTAAAACGGATTGGACGGTACTTTTTCCAACACCAGCCGCTCGTTGCGCTGAATGGGGTAGCGGCTCAGCACCGCTTGACCAGAGGTAACGGCCTTAAAGTGTGCCCGGGGCGGCCAATAGGGAAAGGGCACGTAGCGCTTGTCCCAGTTGACGGCGATCGCCGCGTAGGGCGTTCTCAGGGCGCGGGCAATCTCATACTGCTGATTCACATTAAAGGAACGGTAGGCGTCAAAATCCACCTCCTGCAGGCCCACAATATCAGGCTGAACGGCAGCCAGAGCGGCCAAGGCCGTCGCCTGGTTCGCCTCAAATAGCGCCCGATCTCGCTCCACCGCTTGTTGATTGGTCAACCCGGATAGATAGCCCACGTTGTAGGTCACAACGGTGAGGGTTTCTGGGTTGGCGGCTCCTGGCGCATAGTCCTCATAGGTGATGAGATTGTTGTAGTCGGCCTCACTCCAGCGGGGCGAGGTCATGTATATGAATGCACTGGCCAGGCCCAAGATAGGCAGCCCCAGGGCCAACAATAGGGCGAAAAAGACGTTTTTCATCGATCAGGTCAGGAGAACGGGAAATCGCTAGCTGAGTGACAAGCTAATTATGTCAGGCAGAGGGCTTGAGCCAATAAAAAAGCGGCCTGAGAGTTTCAGGCCGCTGGGAGTTGAATCTGGCCTGGCCACCGAGGCCAGGAATTACGGACAGAGCAGGTCTACTCAGGTAGCCTTAGGGGCATCCCTAGTAGTTCCACTTCCAGTGGACGATTTCATCCTCGTCTTTACCCTCGGTGTGAGCGTAGTTGAGACACTCGATGATGCGGTTCTTCATCTTCTCTTTGACGTGACCGGCAGCAGAACCCAGACGGGGCACCCGATCAATCACATCAATCACCAGGTTAAAGCGGTCGATCTGGTTGTTGATGGCCAGTTCCAGCGGGGTGTTGATGTTGCCCTGCTCCTTGTAGCCGCGCACGTGAATGCGGTCTTGGTTAGAGCGGCGATACACCAGCTTGTGGATCAACCAGGGGTAGCCGTGGAAGTTGAAGATCACCGGCTTGTCGGTGGTAAAGAGGGAGTCGAAGTCGCGATTGCTCAACCCGTGGGGGTGTTCTCCCTCAGACATGAGAGTAAACAGATCCACCACGTTGATGAAGCGCACCTTGATGTAGGGGAACT
>CAYUBC010000107.1:0-1694 GCA_964442885.1 uncultured bacterium
GAGGGGGTGAGGGCCAAGATGTGTATACACAGGAGCCTCCTGGGAGGGGCAGGGGTGGGTTTCGGATCTTTAATCTTCCATTCCCCTCCAGGGAGGGGCCGGGGTGGGTGTGCTAACTCACCTTAAAGCGGCCAACTTCGGCCTCGAGGGCTTCGGCCACCGCCTTGAGTTGGGCAAAGGAGTCAGACACCTGGTTGGCGGCGGTGGAGTTTTCCGTGGCGGTGCTGGCCACCGTGGTCATGGTGTCGGAAACAATTTCGGACACCTGGGTTTGCACGACGGTGGCATCGGCAATGGCGGCAACCAGGTCGCTAATTTGGCGGCTAACGGCGGTAATTTGGTTAAGGCTCTGGCGGGTTTCATCCACCAGTTGGGTACCGGCGACCACCTGCTCAGTGCCGGATTCCATTGCCATTACCACCGCGTTGGTTTCCGCCTGAATGCTGGCCACCAATTTTTCAATTTCCGTAGTCGCTTCGGCAGACTGGCGGGCCAGCTCGCGCACTTCTTCTGCAACCACGGCAAAGCCGCGTCCACCCTCGCCAGCGCGGGAGGCTTCAATGGAGGCGTTAAGGGCCAGCATGTTGGTTTGAGCCGCAAAACCGCTAATCAGGTTCACCACGTTGGAAATTTTCTGGGAGGATTCACCCAGCCGCTTCACCTTTTTGGCGGTGTCGGCCACGGTTTCTCGAATCGCCAGAATCCCTTCTACGGTGCGGTTCATGGCATCGTCACCCTGGGCTACGGTTTGCTCGGCCTGGAGTACGGCGGCCTCGGCTTTTTCGGCGTTGGTGGCCACCAGGCGCACCGAGTTAGACATCTCCTGCACCCGGTCTAGGGCGGCCAAAATGGTGTTAGCCTGCTGGCTAGCCGAGTCGGCCAGGGAGCGAACGGAGCCCTGGTTGACATCCGTAGTGTCGGCCACCTGGCGGGATGCCTCCTGCACCTGCACCACAATTTTCCGCAAGCTGGCAATGGTGGCGTTGTAGGAGTCAGCCACAGTACCAATTTCATCCTCGGTCACCTTGGCACGCACGGTCAGGTTTCCTTTACTAACCGGGTCAACGTCCATCAGCAGTTGCAGGGCGTTGCGCTGGAGACCTTCTTTAATTTGCCGCTGCTCCTCGGCCAGGTTCCGGATTTCGCCAAGCAGCCTCACCCGTTCAATCACTAGCCCCAGCTGCAAGCCAATTTGTTTGAGAAAGTCAATTTCAGAGGATTGCCAGGCATGTTCTGACCGGCAGTGGTGAGTAATTAGCAAGCCAAAAAGCCGTCCCTGGTTAACAATGGGAACCCCCAGAATAGATTTGACCTTGAGATTTTGCAGCAGGGATTTATGTTCGGGGTGGAAATTAGCCGTGGCAACGTGATTTTCAATTAACACGCCTTCACTTTGATATTTAGCCAGGGTTTCTTGGGGAATGCAGGGGTCGCCCAATTGTTGTTCGTAGGCACTGGGTAAATCCGTCTCTACGGATTCTGCGACAATGCTGCCGCTCCAGTCGGGGTTGAATTGATAGATCACCATGCGATCGGAGTTCAAAATATCCCGTGCCTCCGTTACCAGGCGGTCGTAGATAGCGGGGAAATCGGTTTCGGTGACTACCTTTGGCCCCGTAATTTCTGCGGCCAGGTTAGCGCGGCGAGTGTTGAGGGTTTGCTCTCGCAAAAAGCCACGCACCCGTGATACCAGT
>CAYUBC010000107.1:1704-6578 GCA_964442885.1 uncultured bacterium
AGTTCGTTAAAAGTGCGGGCCAGGGTTTGAGATTCGGATGATCCAGCCGGTTCGGCTCGCACGTTCAAGTTACCCTGAGACATTTCCTGGGCCTTGTCGGCCAGGTCATCCAGAGGAGCAGAAATCTGTTGAGACAGAGCACCGGTTAGCGCCGCAGTAATGCCGCCTAGAATCAACAGGAACGTCCCCAGCAACAGAATACTTTCGCGACCCTCGGCCCGAATTTCAGAGAGATTCATAGACGCTACGGCCACCAAATTAACTTGCGGCACGGTAGACACAGCGTAACGCTTGCCGTCATAGATAAAGTTGGCCACCAGGTGGTCGTTGTTGCCTACCAGGTTAACGGTAGCCACCTCCAGATTTCTCACCCGAAATTCTGAGCGCAACTGTTGCTGAAGGGTCGCATCATCTGGCGGAGTTTCGGCCTGAAATGCTTCAACCAGACGAGTGGATAGATTGGCAATTACATCGCCGCCCACGAGATCGAGCGAGCGCGGGGTGAGGGCGGCCTCTTGACCCTGCTCATTAAAGGTCGCCAGGACATAGGAGGCACCAGGGTCGAGCAATTGCACCTGCTGAGAGCCGTGAATCCCAGCGTTGATTAGGTACTCGTTGATTTGGCCAAACTCTAGAGCCGTAATAAAGAACTTAACAACTCCCAGAAATTGGTCATCTTTAGGGTCACGAATAGCGTGGCTAAAGCTGATGCCAACCTGGAAGGTAGAGTCATCATAGCCAGGGGAGCTAAACCAAACATTCTGGGCTTTGCCTTGCTCCCACCAGTCATCACTCTTTTGCACAAAATCAGAGGGCAGTTTACTATAGCCAACGTTAAAACTATTAGCTTCGGTAACAATAATTTCCGCAAATTTCTTGGTCTCGGCTACCTGCTCAAGATAGGCATTAAAGGTAGGATTAGGAGCTAACTGCTTATTTAGAATAAAGCGTGTTTCCAGGGCATCTTCAGGTACCTCGGTCAAACGTTCGGTCTCAGCGGTCTTGCGATCGCGCTTGACCTTATCTAAAATCAATGGGTTGTTTGAGAACGTTTCAGCAAAAATAATAGTTTCAGAGAGGTTAGCGCTGATGGTTTCGCTGGCTAGTAGAGCCTGACCTTGCAACGACTGGTTGATATCTGCCCGGGTACGTTGCTGAGTTAGGGTATAGGCAATTAAACCTTCTATGACCAGGGGGGCCAGGGCCAGGGGTAGAACGGTCGCCAAGAGCTGCTGCCGTAAACTCCAGCCAGAAAAAAGGGTTTTGAAATCTCGCATAGTTAACGAAGATAACGCCGACTGAAAGGTTGGCTGAGAGGATAAATTTGTGCTCTCAGAGTCTTGACTGGACTTAGGTGGTTTAGATAGAGACGGAACTTGAGTCATAGCGATAACCCTATAGTATGAAATTGAGCAGAATTAAAGATGCGATTGGGCCATGATTTCGAGCACCGTAACGCTATCTAAAATAAACCGAGTTTGGCCTTCCTCGGTTTCTAAATAGCCCTTGAGGTAAGGAGCTAAGCTAGGAGCTATAGCTCCTAACGCTGCCCCTGGTTGAATGTCTTGAACTGAACCAGTCACCATGCCTTCAACGCTACTGACCAGGCACCCTAAACTGGTGGGTGCTTCTCCGGCCAGGGCAGTGGTGGTGGCTGATACATTGAGCACCACTACCGTATGGTTGGTGGTAGGTTCAGCCTGTTCATACCAGGGAGCTAAGCCTAAAAAATGCCCCAGGTCGGCAACCCAAAGCATGTCACCCCGCCAGTTGTAAACGCCCATGACCCAGGGCGGCATTTGAAACATGGGCACGACCTGGCTGAGGTTAAGTTTGAGAATTTCTACCAGGTTTTGAACTGGCAACAGCAGCGGCGCGTCAGACCAGAGACGAACCTGGAGAAACTGCTCCTCTAGGGGCAAATTTTCTGTGGCCATAGGCAGGTCTAAAGCGGAGGTAATCTCAGTAGAAATAACCGTTTCAAGTTCAGAATTCATGACCTATGGCTCCCTTTAGTAAATCTGCAAATTCAGACTCAGGCGGCTTTGACCAGTTGATTAACGGTTCTCATCAGTTCTTCTTGGTCAATGGGTTTAGCCAGGTAGGCATCTGCCCCCTGTTTGAGGCCCCAAAACTTATCCATCTCTGTGCCCTTGGTGGAACAAATAATTACCGGCACCTGCTTGGTCGAGTCATCTTCTTTGAGTTCTCGGCAAATTTCAAAACCGCTGCGATCGGGCAAAACAACATCTAAAATAATGGCGTCAAACTGATGTTGCTTAACCTGTTCAAAGGCTTCTTCTGCGCTCTGGGCTGTCAATACGGTGATGCCGCCATTCCGCAAGCACAGGGTCAGAATTTCCTTATCAGTTAGACTATCTTCAACTACTAGAACTTTGCTCATAACTATTCCTTAACAACAAATAATGAACGGTACAGTTAACTATTTAACGTTTTTGCTCTTATCCAAACACTAGCGACTCGCGCTAACCCTTGGCCCACCTTGAGTTGAACTCAACCCCCCAATATGACTGGCTACCCGCCTTAAACCTGGGCAAGATGACCTAAGTGCTTGCGAATAACCGAAAGAATCACAATCGGTTCCATTGGCTTGCTTAAAAAATCCGTGGCTCCCAGTAAGCGAGCCCGCACCTGATCCACGAGGCCATCATTGCCACTTAAAATTACAATAGGAATTTCCTTAAACCGGGTAATTTTCCGCAAGTTGCTACAAATTTCATAGCCATTAGTGTCGGGCATTACCAAATCTAAAAACACCAGATCCGGTTGTTTGGCTAACAGGGTTGGAATGGCCTTTGAGCCTTCAGTAATGGAGAGGTAGTCGTAGCCTGCAGCTCGAATCACCTGCCCCATCGCTTTGCAGACCATCGGGCTATCATCAATGCAAACAATTTGAGGAGCATAGCGCTGGGACGATCCCACTAAAGCCGATTCTCCCAACGTAATTAGCGAGGGAAAATCGCCTACCTCAACCAGGCTGATCCAATTCGCCTTAATGTAGGGTTGCAGTGCTTGAGTTAGCAACAGCACGTCTTGCCCTAGCTTGGCTGCTAAATCGCGCAGGCTGCGCTGGCCATCTAGCAGTTGGATAAGCGATTGAAACACCTGGGGAGAAACCTGAGCCTGAATTGGGTCAGGATGGTTAATGATGGGGGCAGAATTGGGTGAGTATGGCCCTAAGTCGGCCTCTAGCCAGGCTTGCCAAAGATCGGTGATTGACCTTAACAATTCAGTTTCGGCAATTTTCCCAGGCACATGGGCCGGATTGAAAGGGGGTTGTCGAGCTAGATGGTATTGCACCTGGTCGGTCTGCACGACATCAAATAAAATATCGGCGACGATATTCTGGCAAATAGTTTGAAAGTGCTGTAAAGATAGCTTCCCCTGATTGAGCCAATCTAAAAGTAAGTTGTACTCCCAACAGTTAGGCAGAATTGGCGCATGGTAGGTAGCCACTTTTTTTTGAAGCACGCCGTAGCTGAGTTCTGCCTCGGGTAGGTAGGATTGCACCTGGCGATACCACTGCCGGATGGGGTGAAGGCCCCCAGTGCCATATACAACTTGACCCTGGTTAAAAAATAAAATCCACTGACGATCCTGGGCAGTAGACCAGGTCAGTTTCCCGCTAAACCCCATGCGCTTTAACGCCACAAAGATTTGCAGCTTCTTGACTTGTAGATAAATTTTTAGAGACTGAGAGGACGGTACCGTGTTGTTAGGCATAGAAATCTCTTGTCGTCAAGTTAAAGGCTAATGGGTGATGCTGGCGTAGCTTGATTTTCTTTTTGAATTCTTGACCTTAACTTTGTGGTTTGAACCCACAACGCAAAATTAAAAATGTAAAATGTAAAATAATGAATCATGTCACAGGCGGCCATAGCGTGTCGATTTCTAGCAAAAGCAGCGGCGGTTCATCATTACCCAGGGTCACCAGGGTAGTAACCCCTTGCATGTGGTTCATTTGCAGGTATGTCATGGGAACGGGGCTAAAGGCAGAGGCTTTGGCCCGTTTGAGGCTGGGGATACCGTCTACCAGCAGGCCCAGGGGGCCAAGGCGGGAGGATTCCACCACCACCACAGTTTGCTCTGCACCAACAGGTGGCCCGGTAGGGCGAGAGCCCGGATCCACTTGCCGCGCCTCAGTTAGAGGGGCCGGGGCTGGGGAACTTTGCTCTGGCAGTAGGGGAGCCGCTCGATAAACCCAACGGGCCAGCTCAACCAGGGGGATGTGTTCCTGGTTGAGCTTTAGCAAGCCAGCCCCAGGGGCCAGGTTGGCGGCCGGGCAGAAGACCACCCGGCGCGCCATTACGAGGGGCAAACAGAAGCGGTTGTGGCGTAGCTCAAAAGCAATTAACCGCAGAGTCGGGTCGGGTTTGAGCGGTCGGCGATAGCGGATCAGCGCGTTGTGGGTCACGGGAGTCTCCTACTGCGCTACGGCAAGTTGAATCATGCTTTCCAGGGTTTGGAGCAGGTGCTGCTCGTTGTAGGGCTTGGTGAAATAGGCGCTGGCCCCCAAGTCCATTGCGAGTTTGCGGTGTTTGGAGCTGCTGCGAGAGGTCAGCATGGCAACCGGCAGGGCCTGGTGGTGAGTTTCGGCTCGGAGGCGGGCCAAAAAGCCGTAGCCATCCAGGCGAGGCATTTCTACATCGCAAATCACAGCTTCTACCTCCAGCCCGGCGGAGAGTTTGTCTAAAGCATCCTGGCCGTCCTTGGCCTGGGCCACCTGGTAGCCCGCCTTTTCCAGGGTGAGGGCCAGCAGTCGCCGCACGTTGATTGAATCATCGATGAGCAGAATGGTGGGCCGGTGAGGGATGGCCTGGTAGGTACTGGAGTCGGCACTAGCTGGCAAATAG
>CAYUBC010000107.1:6588-9201 GCA_964442885.1 uncultured bacterium
CACGGTAGAGGCCGCTGTGGGCTGGGCGGCGGGGCTGGGCTCAGGGCTTTGGCCGTTGGCTTCGCAACTGGCAATCCAATACAACAATTCGGGAATGTTGACCAGCGGCACCACCTGGCCATCGCCCATGATGGTGCAGCTACTAAAGCCCTGAGGCAGGGGAATATGGCCCAGCACCCGCCGCAGGGCGACCTCTTGCTCACCCCAGGAGCGCTCTACCTGCACCCCGACCCAGCGCTGGTTAGCGTAGACCAGCAGCACCGTTGGAATGGAAATGGCCGGGGCAATTTCAGGACTTTCCAAATAGACTGGGCAGTTAAAGTGGAGCCATTCAGCCAACCGCACCAACTGCACAATTTTGCCATTCCACTCAAAGCTGTCTTTGCCAGCGGTGGCAAAAATGGCCTCTGGGGGCAGGGTGAAAATTTCCTCGATGGATTCCACCGGAAAGCCCATGCGCATACCCCGACTTTCGGCAATCAACACCCGCGTTACTGACAGCGTGAAGGGAATCGACAGGGTAATCACCGTGCCTTCCCCGGGCTGAGTTTCGACTTGGATGTCGCCCCGCACCTCCTTCAGACGGCTACGCACCACATCCATGCCAATGCCCCGGCCCGACAGGTCGGTGACTTCCGTGGCGGTACTAAAGCCCGGCTCAAAAATCAGCGACAGTAGCTCGTCCTCGGTGGCGGCGGCCAGCAGGGCTTCATCCAGACCCATGCGGCGGGCGCGATCGCGAATTTTTTCCACCGCAATACCGCCGCCATCGTCGCGGATGGTGATGTAGGTGCGCCCGCTCTGCTGGTGGGCTGAGATAGCAATGGTGCCGGTGGCCGGTTTGCCCCGCTGCTGCCGCACCTCGGCGTCCTCAATGCCGTGGTCAAAACAGTTGCGAATAATGTGCATGAGCGGTTCTTGCAGCGCTTCCAGCACATTGCGATCGACCAGGGTGCGCTCGCCCTGAAGTTTCAGGTCAACCGGCTTGTTGTATTGCAACGACATCTGCCGTAGAGCCTTGGGGAAGCGCTTGAAAATATCCGACAGGGGCCGCATGCGCAGGTGGGTGAGGTTCTTTTGCAACTGGCGCGAGGTTTTCCGCAGGCTGCGCGTGGTCTGGTCGGTACTGTCCAGGGAGATCTCAATATCGGCCCCCACCTCTTGAAGCTGAATAATGGTTTCGATGGTTTCCCGAAAGGGCAGGTGCAGGTCGCGGTAGCGGTCTAGCTCCAGGACATCAAACGGCTGGTCTAGGAGGGTTGCCGAGTAAGGCTCTGGGGTCGTTGTCAGTCTTGCAGAAGGAGCCTCGCCCTGGGTAGCCACCCGGTCGTAGGCGGCCCGCAAATCGCTGTTGACCTGGTCGAGGGTACGCATGCGGGTTTGCATGGTTGAGACTAGATCCCGCAGCCGGGTCACTTCTAGCTCCAGACGATTGCGCTCGATGGTTAGCTCGCCAAATAAATCGCTGAGCTGGTTAATTTGTTTAACGGGCACCCGCACCGTGCTTTCGCTCAGAGGATCAGCCTCGTCTGAGGCCGCTTCCTGGTCATGGGTTCTGGCCTCGGCGGCCACCCAATTCAGCGCCGCCACTGCCGCTGCGCTGGGCCTGTCGGTACCGTTTTCCTGACTGGCCTGGAGCGACACCAGCGCAGGATCCACCGCCTCGTCTTCCTCAGTCCCAGCGGGGGTAGGAATAAACGGCCACAGGGGCGCGGTGAGATCAGCGTCGCCATTATTGTCCAAATCAAAGTTGTTTAGATCAAAGTTGTCCAGATCAAAGTCCTGGGTTAGCTCCACCGGCTCGCCAACGGTGGAAAAATCTACCACGGGCGGCATTTGGGACGGAATAGCGGCCAAATTGTTGGTCAACACTAGCGCCTGGGCCTGTCGCCAGGTCGCCAGAGCCGCTTCGGCCACAACGGGCAGGGCCACATCAGAGGCCCCTGTTATCTGCTCCGTAATGGAGTGGCAGAGCTGGGTAAATGCCTCTAGCTGGAGCATTTCTCCCAAACCGCCAAGTTCCTGGGCCAAAATTTGCACCTCTTCGCGCAGGCAGGGTGACTGCTGAGCCAGCACCGCCTCTAGCCGCTCCAGGCAGCCTTCTATCTCGCCCTCAAACAGCAGCGGAATGATATCCTGGCCATCCTCCGGCGACAGCAGCGAGTGGACGTCTTCCTCTTCGGGGTCGCCCAGGCGATCGCGCAACTGCTCAAAAATGGGACTCGCCTGCTGGTGCATCCAGCCCTCATCTAGGACAGGCTGAGCAGTATTGCCCTGGGTCAACCGCTGCCGCTGGGCCACCATTACCTGGCTTAAACAATCTACGGCAGCTAGCAACTGCTGCTCCAGGCTGGCATCAATAGTCAGCTTGCCGCGCTGGATCTTAAGCACCTTGAGGCTGTCTTCCAGCCGGTGGGCCAACTCGCTAAGCTGCTGAAACCCCATCAACGCCGCCCCGCCCTTAATGGAATGGGCGGCGCGCAGGGCGTCGTTAATGGTGTGGGCCTCAAACTGCTGAGTCAGGCCCAGCAGACAGGAACCCAGGGCATCAAGGTATTCCTGGGCTTCCTCTAAAAATTGAAACTGGATTTCAAGTTCCTTGGGGTCAGGCAT
>CAYUBC010000108.1:0-9147 GCA_964442885.1 uncultured bacterium
CCTTCCTCAACCAAGCCACCCGCGCCCGCCAATCTGAAGCCACCACCTACGTTGGCTCCATTAACCGTGGGCAGCAGGCATTCCGGTTGGAAAATAAGCAGTTTTCGGAAAAGATTGCTAATCTTGGCTTAGGTATTCAAGAAGAAACTGAGTTTTATCAATACGGTAACGGCGTTAAGGACAGTGGCGTAGGAGTAACTGAAAAAGTTAGTGGTGGCGAATTAGACAATTCTGTATTTGTCTCAGCCCTTCCTCTAGATGAGGCTTTGTTAAGCTACACCGGGGTATCGTATACGTTGCAGGATAGTGGTGGAAACTCAACAACTACAGCTTTGCTCTGTATTAGCGCAAAACCCGGTTCTGACAAGGTCCCAACCGTTGAAATCAAAGGTGCTGGTGAGAATGCTGAAGTAACTTCACCAAACGCTAAGGAAGGCCCTTGTAGTCCTAAGCCGTAGGTTGGGTGAAACGAAGCGGAACCCAACTCACTCTTGAACCGAGCAGGTTAGCCTAAATCTACTTGCCAAATAACCCAAAAAAGCTGCTCTTATCTAGAGCAGCTTTTTTATTGAAAACTCAATTATCTTCTCAAGTTGGCATCAGCAAGGTAGTACTGCTAAGCAGAGTTCAAAATGCAAAATTCAAAGTGAAAAATTCTTCGGACATTGGTGTCTCAAGCGTCCTAAACGGCAGGCTTATTGCTGCCATGTTGTACTTTCATATTAATTGGCAGTTCCCGCCCCAGATCCTCATAAACTTCAATAACAGCAGCGAGCGCATCCTGAACATTTTCTAATACTTCCTTAATTGTGTTTCCTTCAGTAACAAGTTCTGGAAGCAAAGGAGATGTAACCGTAAAGCCACCTTCAGGTTGTGGCGAGAGCAGTAACGGAACTTTATAAAGCATTACTCATGTATCCCTGTGACACAGTCTAAATGGTAACTTAGAGCAGCACTACTAGAGTATGGGTTGGGTGAAACGAAGTGGAGCTCAACATCAAAGATGACTTGCAGTTCTGCCATCATCGCCCTGCAAGCGTATCACTTGAGACCCCAGCAGTGCATTGGGCTAGGCCGCACACACCCTACAGCTACTATGAGTGGAATTAGTCGATACATTATCCCAGATCCTCGTCCAAGCCTTATTTATCGCCACTTGCCTGGAACTACTCAAGTTCAACGATTACTACGGCGGGAAGGGAGAGCGCATGTTTTCAATGACTTTGAAACCTTAGAACGAGTGACAAAGGCCCTAATTGAAAAGGGTGAACAGAACAGTGGAGAGGACATAGACGATGATTATGAGCGATATGGACTCTACTTTCCAGAGGCAATTGGCTACATAATTAGATCAAACGGGAGCCAAATCCCTCTTTACTATGGCGAGATGAAGATCGCAAAAGACACAGGTGAATATCATGTTATCCCACGAACTGGCCCTCGCCGAACAGGCGGAAACTTGGAAATTTCTTGAACTTTGGGTTGACCCAGTCCTTTTTCCACCCAGAGTTCTGATGCTTGTTAGTGATCAGGATGGGTCTTGCCGCATCTTTAACCCTGGTAGTCATTACAAGCTTGTAGTAACTCATGCTAACTATGAAGCCGCCCAAAACTGGTTGCTTGAGGATGAGTATGAACGTGTTCAAGGCCAGCTTTTGGCAGAAGACGTTCTTTAGCTTCGTAGGATGGGCAAAGGGTGCTGCCCGTGCCCATCTGTACTACCTACTACTGCAGACAACCAGAATGCGAACGGGCTCGCGTGCTTCGGCCTCTGGGTCGAGGGGTTGGGCACTGGCAGCAGCCAGAAAGGCGGAATGCCTAAGTTGGGCGGGTTGCGGTGCTGGGGCGGGTTCTGCTTCAGCATCAGACAAATTGGCGGCTGACCCAGGATCTTGATTATGTGACATAGCTCAATGAAATGTTGACATGTTGGCAGCATAGTCTAACGCTGACGTTTTGGCAACATTTACGGTAATGACCTCCTCTGCAAGAATTTGGGCATGGGCAGGGCAGGCATGGCACTAAGGCAGGTTTTGGAAACTTACGGCATTAGCCAAAACAAGTTGGCGGTGACGATTGGAACAGATCGGGCCAACGTAAATCGCTGGGTTAGAGAACAACGTGACCCCGCTGGAGATGTGATTTTTGAGATTAAGGAAGCCCTCCGCGTGCTTAATCCAGAGGCGGCTGAGTCATTTGTGCGGCTGTATTTGGGTAATGAAGATTAGCTTCGTAGGATGGGCAAAGCCTGCGTGCCCATTTGAAGAAATCTTTAATAGCATAATCTTGGATGATGGGCAAAGGGCGCTGCCCGTGCCCATCCTACGGGTCTTCTGCCTTCTGCTTTTTTACTTTTACCTTCTGAATACAACCCTATGACTACACCATCCTCTGAATCCCAAGCCGAATTTCTTGACCGGATGCGGCGGCAGTTTGACTTTGGCCCCTATCCTCGTATTCCTATGGATAAGGAACCCAGCGATGATAGTAATCTCCTGTTCATTCACAATCTTCTGACCCCCTACTATTTGCGGCATCATCAAATCCCCAGGGATGATAGTAGACTGATACTGGACGCGGGCTGCGGCACGGGGTATAAAGCTTTGGTTTTAGCTAAAGCAAACCCCGGTGCTAAGGTGGTTGGCATTGACCTTTCTCCCAAGTCTATAGAACTGGCTCAGCAGCGGCTAGACTACCACGGTTACAAAGATAGTGTTGAGTTTCATGTCTTATCAATCGAAGATGTAGCCCAATTGGGAATGCAGTTTGACTACATTAATTGCGATGAGGTTCTCTATTTCTTTGATGATATTGCCACTGGCTTGTCGGCCTTAAAATCTGTACTTAAACCAGAAGGCATTATTCGAGCCAATCTCCACAGCTTGCTGCAACGAAGAATCTTCTTTCAAGCCCAGGAGTTATTTGGCCTCATGGGTTTGATGGAAGAGTTTTCTGAGGAAATGGCGATTCCGGTTGTTGTAGAAATTATGAAGGCGCTGCAACCTTTCGTAACGCTTAAACAGTTTGGATGGAAGCCTGGCTATGAGAAAGAAGACAGTAATGCCGAGGCTTTACTCGCCAACCACCTACTCCAAGGTGATAAGGGTTATCGCGTGGCGGATCTCTTTAATGCTCTGCAAAGAGCTAATCTAAACTTTTTGAGCATGGTCAACTGGCGGCAGTGGGATGTGGCTGACCTATTTACAGAACCCGACAATTTGCCGAGCTACCTGGCAATGGGCTTAGCCGACAGCCCCATTGAAACGCAGCTCACTATTTATGAATTGTTGCATCCGGTTCATCGCCTGCTGGATTTTTGGTGTACTCATCCCCTCGGCAAGGCTGACTATTTACCCATAGAGTCCTGGAGTTTGCAGGAGTGGCAGAAGGCCCAGGTAGCGCTGCATCCTCAGCTTCAAACAGAGGCGCTTAAGCAAGCGGTGGTTGAGGCTATTGAGAAAAACAGCACGTTAACAATCAGCACGTTTTTAAGTATGCCGGCCCTTAAGCCGGTGGTGGTTAACCAGAGTGTGGCTGGCCTGCTGTTGCAGCTTTGGGATGGGCCTAAATCCTTCGAGGCGTTGGCGGCGGTTTGGCAGCGTAGCCATCCGGTAAATCTGTTGACACTAGAGCCAATTTCCAGAGAGGAAGCTAGTCAACAGGTGGCCGATGCTCTAGGGAAGCTGGAGGTTTTTCTGTACGTTCTAGTTGAGCTAGGCGGTTAGTTGGCGGCCTGGTTAAGGCTGGCTTGCCGCAGGCGAAATGCCCGTGTGACAGTGACGGAGGGATTTCTGCCGATCTCTTCCTAGCTTCAGAAACGCTGTATTGTGGTAGTGATAGGTCAATCGCTGCCATAGGTTTTCATGTTGGCAGCGGTGATTGCTTTTCAAAGCTTTGAGCAAACTCGCCATAGATGAGGTGTTTCAATGAATCTTGATAAAGATATCGTTACTGTGAGACCGTCAGAAACCGTTGATACTATTCAACAGCTACCCAATTATGTTGGCATTTCAGAAAAGACAGCGGGTGCTACTGGCCTATCTATGAATATTGTGATTATTCCACCTGCGGCCAAGGCAGAACCTCATTTCCATGATGGTTTTGAAACAGCTATTTATCTGTTAAAAGGCAATGTGCAGACTTTTTATGGTGAAAATCTATCTAAATCTGTAATTAATAAGCAGGGGGATTTTATTTTTATTCCTGAGGGGGTACCCCATCAACCTGTTAACTTAAGTAGTAGCGAAGAGGCCATTGCCCTGGTGTCACGTAATGATCCCAACGAGCAAGAAAGTGTCCAGGTCTACAAGCCCGGCTAAGTCAGGCAACCTTTTTCTCTGTCTGATGATTTAAGGCGTTGTACTATGCCAGATGGCCCGCCCACGCAATTAAACTCAAGCCGCCTCGCTGACCTGGGGCTTTGGTTGCTAAGGCGGCGGCGGCGGTTTCGAGTGGTGGGTAATTCCATGCTTCCCCTGCTCCAGCCCGGTGAAGAGGTACTGGTTAATCCCTTTGTTTATCGGACTATGCCGCCTCAAGCAGGGCATTTAGTGGTGGCCCAGCATCCGACTCAGCCTGGTTTGCGATTGATTAAGTGGGTTGTTTATGTTGAGGGTGACCAGTGCTTTCTCAAGGGCCTCAACGAAATGGCCAGTACTGATAGCCATGCCTTTGGTCTGGTGCCTTGCACCGCCTTGCTAGGTCAGGTAATGTGTCGATTTCCTTAGACGGTCAGTTCCGCCCCAAACCTTTCCACCACTGCCAACAACTGGTCAGGAGACGTTACCTGAAACGCCTGCATCCCTATCTCGCGGGCAGCTTCTATGTTGCGGCTGCCGTCATCAACGAAGGCTACCTGGTTAGCTGGGGTTTTGTGCTTAAAAGCGGTCAACCTGGGCGATTAAATCGGCTTTTTGGTCATAACAGGTGTAGTAAGTGACGTCTTCCCGTAGCCAGCGCCATAGATGTTCCACTATGGGCAGTTTTATGCTTATAAGTCCTTTATTTTTCTGATATAAAAATCAGGCTAAATGAATGGTTTTCGGTCTTGGGGTGTTTCCCCAGCACAAAAATAGCCCCTGGCTGACGGACCAAGGGGCTAAGGGTGTTAAGAGTAATGCGTTATGGGCGGTAAGTGATAAAACTTATCAGCCAGCAGCCTGAGTGCTCTCGTAAGCCAGCAGCCATTAGGCTTTCCGAGAGTAGTATTCAACCACCAGCAGTTCGTTGATGTTGAGGGCGACCCATTCGCGCTCAATCACCCCGTTAACCTTGGCGGTGAGTTTGGCCTTATCCAGTTCCAAATGGTTGGGAATGTTCGCTAACCCAGGGAACTCCAGGTTGGCCTCAACCAGCTTTTTGGAGGCGTCGCGATCGCGCACGGTAATCACATCCCCAGGCCGACACTGGTAGCTAGGGATGCTGACCACGCGACCATTCACACAGATATGACCGTGGTTAACAATTTGCCGTGCTGAGGGAATGGTTGGCCCAAACCCCAGACGGAAGACTGTGTTATCAAGCCGCATTTCCAGTAGTTGCAGGATGACCAGCCCGGTAGAACCACCGGCCCGGCGGGCTTTTTTCACGTAGCGCAGCAATTGCTTTTCGGTCAACCCGTAGTTAAACCGCAGCTTTTGCTTTTCTTCCAAACGAACCGCGTATTCAGACTTTTTCTTGCGGTCTTGGCCATGTTGCCCAGGGGGGTAAGCCTTGCGGGGAGACTTACGGGATAGACCCGGCAGTTCTCCCAAACGGCGAACCACCCGTAGGCGGGCACCTCGATATCGCGCCATAAACGTTTACTCTCCGAAACTTTTGACCTGGAATAATAATTCCAAAGTCATTATCATAGCGTGCCAGCACCAGGAAAAGCAAGATTTTAGAGCCGCACTGTTCTAACAACGCTGATGGGCGTCTTGAGTTAAGGCAAGTGATGGGAATTGTTTGGTTAACCCAGGGTACATGCCACCTAAGAACAAGTCCTTCTGTGCGATCGCCAAAGGCTGGGCTGGCTCCAAAAGCCGGGCTGGCTCTGGCTGCTACGGCTTAGCCAGGTAAGATTGCTCAACCGTCCCAGCTTTAGCGCTGGGCTAGAATGACAGCACCGGAGTTAATTGCCGCCATGTCTGACTCAGTTACGATTCAGGATATCTACGAGCTATTTCGGGTTTCTCAAGCCGAGGCCGACCGGCGGGCTGCCGAGGCCGACCGACGAGCTGCCGAGGCCGACCGACGTTTAGAACGACTGGAGAAGATTGCTGCTAATACCAGCCGAGAGGTAGCCGGATTAACGACCCGGTGGGGACAATTTGTCGAGAACCTGGTTGAGCCTGCCGTGGTGCGGCTGTTTCAGGAGCGGGGCATTGAGGTGCAGGAAACCGCTCGCCGGATGAAGTCCAAACGTCCGGGGGCACAGATGGAGGTTGATATTTTTGCTGTAAATGGCGAAGTCGCGGTAGCCATTGAAGTGAAATCCAGGCTCTCCCAGCGAGATGTGGATGAGTTCATTGCTAAGTTGGGGCGGTTTAAGCTAGCCTTTCCTCATTATGGGACTTATTACATCTACGGCGCAGTCGCTGGCATTGAGATTGACGCTGGCATTGATCGCTACGCTTACCAGCAGGGGTTATTTGTGATTCAGCAAACGGGCGACACAGTGACCCTTGCCAACGATTCGGCGTTTCGGCCTGTGGCCTGGTGATGGGGAAACATCTTTAGCTGGAACCTTGCTGCTGGGCAGCTTTGCCCTCAACGGTTGGATGCTTAACTTTGCCAGCCGCCAGGAGCGCGACTGGCTCAACTTGGTCACCGTTGAGAAGACTCTGGAAGCCAGCAAAGCTGCCGCCGCCAACGTCAAAGCTACCACAGCGGAGCGGGTCAGAATGGTGGATCAATTAACGCCCCTACCCCGGCAGACTTTATTTTGGCGACCGACCAGCAGCTTACCGCCCTCGGCAAGGTGGCCCTGGACTTTGACGTGAGTCGCCTTTCGCAATTAAGTCAACCGCTAGAGTCCTTTACTGGCTCCCAGGAGTTGCCTAAGTGAAAGGTCGTCGTTTGCAGGCACAGCTGCAAACAGCTATGTCCTCAGTTAGATTTGAACTGCGTTTTACTATAGCGTCGAGGCGGCCTAGAAGCAGAAATTATCGGTGGATTTTGGCCAGTCAAACACATCAGCCAGGAAAGCAAAGGAGGATAGCAGCATCATTTTTGCAGAGCGGCTTTATTTTGAGAAAAGTTGATCGATTAGATCATCGCGGCTGATATTAAAGTGGTCTGCGATATCTCTCAGGATGGCGTTGAGCGTACCAATTTTGATCGGGCTGTGGTTGGGTACCGTGACATGGTGTACTCCATTTTCGTGGGTGGTCAGCCGCAGGTGACTACCGGTTTGTCGATCTACCCCGTAGCCTAGCTTTGCCAAAGCTGTCGCGAGTTGCTGCCCGGTTAAGTCTCTGGGCAGTCTCATGAAGTGATGACCTCTTCTTTGACAATGTGGAGGCGAATAAGTTTAGGCCTTTTAGCGCTTTCAAAGTGGCACTGCACAGCATCCCTCACCATCACCCGCAGTTCTGCTAAATCCTCAGCTTGGGTAAAAATAGATTCTCCCAGGGCACGGGCACTGTAGCCACCTTCAGGGTCTTCTTCTACGAGAAAAATGATTTCAGGCATTGGTAGGGTTGGAAGGACTGTGCTTATAGTTTAGCTGCGGCCAGACCCCAGGGTTTTTCCAAAAACCCTGGGGTCTTTTTGCTTACAGGCTAACCCTCAACGCTCCTCACTCGTGTTCAGATAGGGGCATACGCTTGGTCAGTATCCGCATGACTTCGTTGGGGTTTGCGGTGGGCAACAGCCGCGACCATTCCTCAGGGCGGGCATAGCCCAGGCGATAGAGGGTGAGCACACAGCCGTTGACCACTGGGGCAGTGCCGATCTCCAGCAACCGCAAAATATGGGGAGAGGGGTGATCGCGTAAATCGATCAGAGGTGGCTGGGGTTCGGGGTTAGGCGACCCCACTACCAGATCCGCCGCCAGATAGGCGGTGATCAGGGCATCGAATGGTCTTGTCTCTGTCATCATAGGTTTTAGCTCCATTGTGAGTCGCCCAGTCCTGAAGTTTTCCAGGCCCAAGGACTGGGCTTTGAGTGTTTAGGGATGGCTACAAAGAGTAGCCCCATTTCATAGGCAAATGGGATTTCCCATGAGATAAACATACTCTTTCTAGAGGAGTACTACCCCCACGGCATGGTATAGTCAACCCATTTGACGACGTTATCTCTGACAACGTTACAAGGGCTTAGGGCTGCAAGAATGCCTATGAGTTCTGGAAGACCACTGGGCTGTCTCAAGCGACCGCCTATCGGCTTTACAACAACCCTGATGCCTTTCCGTCTAAGGAAACCCAGGATGTCATCTGTAGAACGTTTGATGCCCAGCCAGGGGATTTTTTGCGCTACGTTGCGGATAATGGCGAGGATGGATAGGGGCGATCGCCTGCTGTGAATTTGCTTACTTTATGAAGATTGCTCCTGCGATAGAATCTGTATCACAAAGGGTAGCCTTTCAGATATTTTTCTGCGCATTGCTGGGCGTGGTAGCAGACAATTTCTACTAAAGGTTCAGATGCATTAAGTAACAGTTCAGCGGCTTGAAGATCGGTTTCAGCTTTGGCAAACCAGGCTTCAGGTAGGTTGCTTTTCGCGGTCATACAGCACAATTCCTTCGGTAAGCACCTGGTGGGCAAAGCTGCCCGGTATGTGTTCCCACTGTTTGAGGCTCTGGGCCGAGCGAACAATTACATCAATGGGTTCTGCAAAGTTTTCTGCCAACAGTTTAATGACGGGCGCACTCCGCTGTCCTCGTGGCGCAATACAATCCACCACAACGAGTAAGTCAATATCGCTGTTGCCACTAGCCTCGCCACGGGCATGGCTACCAAAGAGAATAACTTTCTCTGGCTGGAAATGCTCAGCTACGCAATCGACAATTGGTTGGATAGTGGATGTGAGCATTGGCCACAGAGTGGAGGAGATACTTGTACTTTAGCTGTCTGACTGGTATGAACTACAACCAACCCTTACGGCGCTCGCCTGAGGCTCCATCAGTGGTAGACTGGGCGGAACCCAACACCCCAATACTAAGCG
>CAYUBC010000109.1:0-9072 GCA_964442885.1 uncultured bacterium
GGGGTGGGGTGGGGGTGGGGTGGGTGGGTTCAAGCTTAGATTGTTGGGCTCGAATCTCCTGCTGTTTTTGCTTAACGTAGCGATTAAAGGTGTCTTCAAAGATTTGGGCGTCGTAGTTAAGGTGAGGCTTTACCCACAGCACTCGGCAGATCTGGCGCAGGTCATCCCAGTCTTTGCCGTCCCAGTTTTGTAGGCCAAAGCCCTGGGCCAACGCCTGACGCAGCAGGTCGTATTGCTCCAGGGAGAGGTTTAGGCCCGCCCGTTGCAGCCGTTGGAAAAGGTCTAGAAAAGGGAAGGAGAGGGAGGACATGGGAGAGAGGACATGGAGGGAGGAGACAAGAGGGAAGAAGGTTTAGTAGCCGCGAGTGGTGGTGGGCGGTGCCCACCCTACGGGGCTTTTGATCTTCTTTGATAGAGTTCCTGGTCAGCCTTGGTCTTGATTAATGTCCCCAGTAGTGGCAGTTCTTGAGCCAGGTTGTTGAGTTCTGCGAGGGCCTCTTCTATGGGTTTGCCGTCTTGGCATAGGGCCGTAAAAAATTCCAGTAGTTCGCTAGTGCCGGGGGGGCGACTACCGGGTTGTTTGCCTAGAAAATCCCGGACATTGCTAAATTCCTGTAACGCCCTTTCAACAATGGCTTTTTTCTCCGTTACGACTGAGCCAAACCGGGCGGTTAGAATATCTCTCAGCTTTTCCTCCGGAAAGGTGACGTAATAATAGAGGCATCGTCGTAGAAAAGCTTCTGACAAGGGCTTTTCGCGGTTACTGGTAATTAAAATAATAGGCTTAATGGGTTCGTTGCCAGGTGGAGGGATGGTTTCGTCAGTTTCTGGAATGGTAAACCGTAGCTCGTCTAGCTCTAGCAGCAGGTCGTTGGGGAAGTCGCTGTCGGCTTTGTCAATTTCATCAATCAGCATGACCGGGCGGTAGCGCTCTTGCTGGAATGCGTTGCCAAGCGCACCAAATTTACGGTATTGCTTCGTGTCCGATAAACGGCTCTCCAGCGCCTCGGTTTCTTTTTTGCCGAGATATTTTTTTAACCGCTCTGGGTCAGAGCCAATCAATTGGGCATCGCGTAACCGTCCCACAGCATCAAAGGTATAAAGGCCATCCCGGGCGCGGCTGGTGGAGGTGATGTTCCAAATGTAAAAGGGCCACCAGTTTTTTTTATCTTCAGGGCCTGGTTTGGATGGGTGTAGGTTTTTTTGAGCTAGTTCGTAGGCTAGCGCCCCGGCTACGCGGGTTTTGCCACAACCCGGCTCACCTTCTAACAACAATGGTCGCTGTAGGGCAATGGCTAAATTAATGGCCTTGGCTAGGGTCGGGTCGGGCAAATAAGGATGGTACTCTCGCCCATCAGGGTCGCGGATACCCTCTAAAGGCGGTTGATACTGGGGGTCGCCGGTATAGGTGTAGACCATTGGGGTTGAGTCCGTCGGGGTTGAGTCCGTCATCCTGCCAGTCTCCATGCCGCTTCGATATCAGCGATGCCGTTTTCTAGCTCAAAGATGTAGCAAATTTGTTCAATAGTTGCGACTGGATCGGTATCCCAGGTTGGAATCTCTTCGCTCATCAGGATATTGATTTTCTCTTCAGACGCATACTGACTCAGCAGTGGATAAACTTCTGAATGGCCCACCCAGTCAATGACATGGTTACTGCTAATAGTGGTCAAGGGAGATAGGGGAATAGGAATGGCCGCGTCAACCTCGCTCCCATTAGTGGGTTGGCTGCTTGCTACTCTATCACCGCCCTCAGCCAAAAATAAGATGAGTCGCGACTTTGGCGGCTGGGTTGGCAATGCCCCAATGGCCTGCACTAAAGGATTCCACAGTTCACTTAAGACTTGCTGTTGTAGGCTTTGCAGTAGCGGCTTTGCTGACCAGCCATACATCGCCAGAATGATAGGGTCAGTTTGGTAAGCCTCAACCAGAGCATTAATCACGGTCGTTTTCTCTGGTTCACACCTGAGCTTACCGGCCAAATCTAGCCATACTTCGTTGAAATCCCTATTTTTCCACATCGGGTGGGTTGGCACCATAAAGGTAAAGACCCTGGCCTTGGCGACAAAGGGAATTTGATTGACCAGGCGCTTAACCAGCCAATGCTGAATGCGGGAGTCTTTAGCCTGCACCACAAAAGCCGCTGCCCGACGTGAGCGCGGAGTGTGATCCCCAGAAATGTGGTTCTCAAAGGCTTGATCCTGAGACTTATAGTTCAGCGACCAGAGGCATTCAATTACCTCGGTCGAAGAACGTCCACGGTTTTGAACTTCGGGTTGAGTTGAGCCATCAGTTAGGATGGAAACCTCTGGTGGTTCAAGATTTTTCAGCTTCTGGCAATCGTCAATCAGAATGAACCCCCCCAGATTATTTTCTATGCGCTGGCAGGGCATCTGGTCTGCTCGGTGTTCTGCAGCCCACTCCTGAATACGGAGACTGACAAAGCCAGCCAGGTCGTTGACGGTGACATAGTTTTTATCATGGAAGTCAGCCTGACCGCTTAATCCAGACAGCACATAGTAGCTAAATACTCCGTGCTTCATACCTCCCCATTCCTTCGCATCCTGGTGGTTGCTGCTGGCGGCTAGCAATGCATAGCCGCTGGCGGCATCGTGAATTTTCCTGAGCATGTCTGGGTCACTGGGGGCGCGAGAGCCCATATCAGTGGTTCCCATGCCAATGCGGCAGGCATCCAGCATCAACATACGACACCCGGCACCGCTTTCAACCATACAGCGCTCAATCTCAGCAATGGTAATCGCCTCTTGCACAAGGCTCTGCTGGGTATCCCGCGCCATTAACCGGGGAACGTCATCAGGCTGACGATTGCCGTGGCAGGCAAAATAAACCAGCAACAGATCATTCTGCCCTTGATCTGGCCCCTGTTTAATCAGGTTACAGAGGCGTTGCAGCTCGCCTCGAATGTTGTCTTTAGTGGGAAACAGGGGGTTAGGGCGTCTATCGGAGGTTTCACGATCCAGGCGATCGTGGAGACAACGAACCGTATAGCCTGATGTACGCAGCAATGTTTCGAGTGCAAGGACATCATCAACACAGTAGTTAAGGCTGCTGTAGTCGGTATAGCGGTTGATTCCAACGAGAAATGCCCAACGCTTGCGGATTGACATTATTTATAGTTCAGCCTTGAAGCAGAGTATCCAATCAGACTTAGGTTTAAATTTAGGAGCCAATCCTTGGAAAACACACTGTTCAAAATTTTACCTGGTTAACGGTATACCTAGCTCTTGGGTCGCTCGAACCACAGACTCGCGGGTTACCTCAACCCCAAACCCCCAGGCCAGTAGGGCGAAGTAGTCACGCAGCGGGTCAACCCCAAACACAGGTCGGTTACTATAGAGCTCAATCATCCCCAGCCAGGCGAGAAAGAGAATAGATACTCCCCAGGCAATCTGGTTAAACCGTTTCAAATTTTGCTCGGCCTGTCTAATCTGGCTTGGCTGAGTTATGGCAATGGTTGTGGGGGCCGCTAAAATCACTGGAACCGTTGAAGTAGTTGCCGTAGATGACCGCCCAGCTATACCCCTATCTGTGGAGTCTGAAGGTACGAGCTGGGCTATCTCGGCTTTCAGGTCGCGCTCCTTTTGGTTAAGCTCGGTCTCCCAGCCTTGAAAACTGGCTTGGTCAGGAGTCAGGTTATGCAGTCGTTGTTCAAGTTGGCTGATCTCACTCCGCCAGAAGGTTTCTCGCTCTGAGGAAAGGCTGGCATCTGTGCGCACTGTTTTGAGCTGGTTAAGTTGGGTCTCTCCCCCTCTGTACCGAGTAATGGCATCGCGAATATCGGCAAAAGCGTCGCTGAGTGCCTGGGGAGTCTCGTATTGCCCAGTTCGCAACTGCCGGTAAATGGCATCCAGGTTATTCCTCACCTGCTGCATGTAAACCGTAGTTTTGGTTGCCTCTGGCAGTGTGTTGTAGTGGTCTTGCGTTAGGGTTTGGCCGTAGGCCAACTGGGCAATCCAGTCTTCTCGACCTCTGCGCCAGCGGTTCCAGAGAGCTTTGGCCTCCACAAGCTGGGTTGTAGCCACGTCCCAGGCTTTATCACCCAGGGCCGATTCCACATCTACCAGCTCAGCTTCTATGCTGGCCTGGAAGTTTTCGTCTAATTCTGGGTCAGCCCGCATTTGATTGCGCAAACGCCCGACTTGCACCACCAGTTCATCCCGCGAGCGCCCTTCCGCCCGATACCGCGATAGCCCAGTTCCCAGTAACACGCCTGCAAGCATCACAACCCAGGGCAATAGCGGGGCCGTCTTAACCCGCACGAGTAGCGGAATAACCTGTCGTCCACCCTGGTGGTAAAGATACAGCGATCCGGCAAATTCCCCGCTAGCAGGTGCGTCAGCAAAATCAACGGTAAGGGTAATTGACTCCGGCGCATTAGCAGGTACTGAGACTACAGCCGGTTTCACCTGAATACTGGCCGCCGGAATTAGGGCGGCTCCATCGGCTCGGCGCAGGTCAGATACCGTAGCCGTTAGTGAGTCAAGACCTTGTGGATCGCTTAGGGTGAGGGTGGTTGTCAAAGGTAGGTTGCGGGAGAGCCAACTGGGGCGGTTACCAGCCAGGGTGATAGTTTCTGGTGAAACGGTCAAATCAGCTAAAGCTACCTGCCCAAGAATCAGTGCTATGAGCAATCCAAGACCAGCGGCCCAGAGGTATCGCATAGAGGGAATATTTTGCCAGTACCTTATTCTATGGCATGGCACTACAGAGCCTTTCAACCTGGCCCGTGCCTATCTGTAAATATTGAGCAGGATGGATTGCCCACCCCCCAAACCCTGTTCAGCCCGCTCACCGTTATCCCGAAGGGCTGATAGGTTCTGTTTGTAGACGCAACGATTGTGTTAAAGCCTTAATTCAACGTGTTGTCAATACACAACGCCATTGTCATAGACCAACACGCCATGTTGAGCACCGACCAGGCCATTGTTGTGCGGCAACCAATTGTGTTGTCAATGCACAACGTCATGCTCATAAAGGAACACAGTATCTGTATTGGATAACCGTTAATGTGCTCAATACACAACGTCGTTGTTATTGATAATAGTTAACGCTCTGTTACGCCTCTGTTATTTTTTGGGCAGGCTAATCACTATGCCGATGGTATCTATCGGTACTGCAACCGTAACAGACGACCGCTACCCCTTGAACCGTTGTCTGTTTACCGCATGGTTTTTGCTTTCCTGGCCTAATCTCCGTTAGGCGTAATCGGGTCGCCCCATTGGGTTAGTGGTCTAGCCCTACTCCCCGGTTAGGAAAGCTTAATCTGTCGATTTACCCCGTCAATTCACCATCAATGAGGTGTTTGTTATGGCTGTTGTTAACACAGCTCGCCGCTTGCCGATTAAAATCCTTACCGCCGATATCGACTCCCTGAATGGTCTGGCCATTGTTGAGCGATACCTACCTATTCGGAGCCAAGCCACCCCAGAAGGGCTGCAAACGCTCTATGCTGCCATGCTAGCCAAACAGCAAAAAGAAACTGAAATGGAAATGACCCTCAAAGCGGCGGTAGATGCCGCCCGCCAAGCGGAGTGGGAGTTCCATAATGCAGTTTTGGCCATGAAAGAGTCGGTACGGGGGCAATATGGCCCTGATAGCGACGCGGCCCAGGCGGTTGGCTATAAGAAAAAGTCGAACTACAAGCGCCCGCGCCGTCGGCAAATGTCTTAGCACAACAGAAGGGTTCCTTGTATTGCGTTAAAGTCATTGAGTAGAAACCGGGTTTCTGCGCAACACCTTCAGCTTGGCCAGGGGTGTTGGCAAAAACCCGGTCTATCCAGTCGTCGTGTTTTCCTACGACCAGCCCAGAACCTCTGCGACCAGCCAGTTCACCCTTGAGTTTCCTGACCTGGCGGTAATGCGATTTCAGTACCGGGTGATTCAGCTCAACCAGAGCCTATCCATTGACCAGCTCAACAGGCTAGCGCAGGTTGGCCCGACCGTTGAAAACACTCAGGCGTTAGAGGATTGGTTTAGGCAGGCATCAACGTAAGCTGGGACAGTTTTGGATGATCATAACCTCCTGGGAGAGGCAGAGGTGGGGCGATTTTGGATTGGCGATTTTGGATTTTGGAAGTCGTAGGCCGGGCACCACCCACCATCTACCTTTATCGTGGGAAAGATCGGTAACTCCATCCAGCCCCTTAGCCCAAAAGCTCAGGTGGGCACAGCTCATCCTATTGGCTCCTGCAATCATTGAGTACTCATGGCTAAGGCTCTTGCTCTTTACCTTGATGTTTGCTGCTTAAATCGTCCCTTTGACGATTGGGGCAACCACGCCCAGTGACATGGTTGATGTCCATTGAGCAAACCAACGGAGATAACGAATGACACCTACAGAACTCACCTACAGAGGATTCCAAGCCTTGGTGCAAGGGCTTGGGTATGTAGACGCTGTCCGCTTCCTGAAGCAGTTTGACCAGGGACATGGAGACTACACGAAGGAGCGCGCCCAATGGCTGGACACCCTCAGCCTGAATGAAATTCTGACGTCAGATGAGTAGGTGCATTCGCGCGACCCCCGCCGATTTCGCCAAGGAGTTCCGTAAGATGGGCAAAGCTTGCGTGCCCATCAGTCGCGAGCGACCAACGTTCCTTGCGAAGTAACCAACGTTCCTTGCGAAGCGACCAACGTTCCTTGTGAAGTGACCAACGTTCCTTGTGAAGTGACCAACGTTCCTTGTGAAGTGACCAACGCTCCTTGTGAAGTGACCAACGTTCCTTGCGAAGCACCGTAGGGTGGGCAGTGCCCACCTTAAATCTTTACAAAATTCCACAATTTCCCCCACCCAGAGGTACAAAGTGGGCAGGTGGGCAGTGCCCACCCTACGCCCTAATCTACCTGTCGCCAGCGCAGCAGGTAGCTAAACACCTCCCCTGGTTCTGGCAGAATCACCAACCCCGTTTCTGGCACCGCAAACAACCGGCTCCACTCAAACGGCTCGGCGTAGCGCAGCAGATGCAGGTGGTTGATGGCCCCCTGCACGCCCGCCTGGGAACCGATGATCAGATGCTGTAACCGCTCTCGGCTTGGGTTGGCCGAAAGACCTCCGAGTTCTCGAAGAACTCGGAGGTCTTCTTCAGAGGTAAAACTAACCATGAGGAATTCCTCCAAAACAACGATGGATTAGGAAATCCCCAAAAATTTGGCCGCCCCGGACATGATGCAGTACAAGGCGGCCTGAGCAATAATAGCTTAGCCTCCGAGACAGCTGAGACCTGACTTGGGGGTTAGCCGCTGGTTGGTGTTGCTGCACCTTCCAGTGGCGTTCAACCAAATTTTTGGGATGCTAGACTGCGCGCACACAGCCATAGCGGAGTAATATACCTGATCGGTTGCCAGACTGCAAGTAAAAACGGTTACATCTTTGATGGAATTCAACTACCGTTGCAACTCAGCGTTGTCTGTTGAGAATTGTCAAATATCCAGAAAAAACAAAAACCGTAGCCTACGATACAGATATAGACATACATCGTTCATCTCTTGGGTTTGGTAGCGGGTTGAATGGCCAGCCCAAGGGACGGAAGTAGGGGATCCTCCCGAAGGAACGCGCCTCAACACGCCATTTGCTTCAAGGAGGCGACATTATGCAACTTACCTATCGTGGTACCAGCTACGACTACACACCCAACCCCGTTCCTAACCTGGGGCCAGCCCTGGGTACTGGGTACTATCGCGGTGCGCCGGTGACCTTTCAGGCCATGGCTGAACTACCCGAACAGCCCGCTGCTGATTTGACCTGGCGGGGGGTGCCCTATCAAACCGGTAGCGCCACATTGACGACTGTGGCCGACAATTCGCCCGGGGCGGAACCCGCTCTGGCCACTTCCGAGCCCACCGCCGCACCCCTGAGCGTGACGGAGCGAGCCAGAAACCTGTTCATTCGTCGTCACCAGCGCAGCCGCAAACGTGAGCAAGGCATGATGGTGCGCCTGGCTGAAGAGGTCGGCCTGCCCATTGACGAAGCCGCTCACTACGAAAGCCACATTCAAGGCAAACTGCCCCATGACTTTTCGGCCTACGATCGCAGCTCCATGGGCATGAGCTAAGCCAAACCTGATTCTCTGATCGGTTGACAACGCTGTGATGGCCCTTGTATCTCCCCTGGCTTGATGGCCACCTCGCCCATCAAGCCAATTTTTTGACCCTGGCGTGGATGCTCTGCCATTCCGCCAGGGTTAGTGGTTGGGGGCTAAGCTGACAACCGAAGCACTGGGCCGCGGCTTGAGTAAGCTGGGCTTCAATTTCCAGCAGGGATGGGAGAGGTTTATTTAGGGGCTGAAGGGGGGCTGGGGCTACGGTTTGGAATACCCGCTCATACAGTTCGGGATGGGGGTTAATTTGCATAGAGCCGTGCTGGAGAATGGCTGGCCCCCGCCGGAGTTGGGCACTACCAACGACTTTGCGGCCCGTCGCCGTCACTAAATCGGCGGGGGTGGCCAGGCCAAAGCAGTGGGGCGATCGCAAATAGTGGCGATCGTCGCCGCCAAACGTCAACTCCACCCCCAACTGCCGCCACCCCTCAATCAGAAACTGACATAGTTCTCGGTAGACCTGCTCACGGCGGCCCGAAAGGTGGGACGTGACCAGGGCATAGGTGAGATCTCCTTGATGCAGCACCCCACGCCCGCCGGTGGGGCGGGGCACCAGGTCAACGGCCTGCCCCTGCCAGGTGAGGTGGTGCCAGTGGTCAGGAATGTGCCGTCGCTGGCTGACTCCCAGGGAAATGGCCGGGGGGTTCCAGGTGTAAAAGCGCAGGGTGGGGGGATGGCCGTGGTGCTGATGCTGGTCGAGCAGCCATTCGTCAATGGCCATGTGAACGGTTCCCGCTGCCGCCAACAGCGGAATGAGTCGCCAAATAGGCTGGCTCACGGGGCTTCCCCAGCGTGGTAGGAGCTCCGCACCAGCGGCCCAGAACGCACGTGGGAAAAGCCCAGGTCGCGGGCGATTTCGCCCAGCCGGTCGAACTCCTCCGGCGTCCAGTAGCGGGCGACCGGGCGGTGTTGCAGGGAGGGGCGCATATACTGGCCCAGGGTGAGGCGATCGCACCC
>CAYUBC010000110.1:0-9049 GCA_964442885.1 uncultured bacterium
CGCACCATTCGCTTGCCGATCCACATTGTGGAAAAACTCAACAAGCTCAAAAAAGCGCACCGTGATCTGCGGCGCGATCTACAGCGCAACCCTACCGAACAAGAGTTGGCTGACGCCCTTGATGTCAGTGTTGAGCAATTACGAAGTTTGCAGCAGGTGCGGCGGCGATCGCTATCTTTAAATCATCGCGTCGGCAAAGGCGAAGATACAGAGCTAATGGAACTGCTTGAGGATAGTAGCACCCAAACCCCAGAATCCAAAATCAGCGAAACCATGATGCGCCAGGAAATCACCAGCGTTTTAGCCGAGGTACTCACGGAACGCGAAAAAGACATCATTACCCTGCGCTATGGCTTAGCCACTGGAGAAACCCATACCCTGGAGGAAGTGGGCGGCATTTTTAATCTGTCGCGGGAGCGGGTGCGCCAAATTCAAACTAAAGCCATGCGTAAACTACGCCGTCCCCAGGTCGCGTCTCGGTTAAAGGGCTGGCTGAAGTAGGTCACACAATGCACAGCCCTATCCCCCATCAACTGGGACGAGAGCTTGAGTATAATGCCCTCCGAGCTGAAATTCTAAAACGCATAGAGTTGCGACAGCAGCTTATGGCAACGACCCTATTTTTTGCCGGGGCGCTACTTGGTGTCGCAGCCAATGATCCAGGCAAGTATGCATCGCTTGCCTTTATCTATCCTCCCATTGCGTTCTCATTGGCCGCCCTATGGGCTCAAAATGATATTCGCAGTAGAGAAATAGGCCTGTATGTGTACCAAAAATTAGAGAAGGCTCAGTATCAGGCCATTCCTGGCCTGGGGTGGGAAACTTACTACCGGACTAACTTAGAGTCTCCTAGGTTACTTGGGTTGAAGTTATCTGTCCTATCGCCCGCGGCAACCTTTATCGTTTCAGAACTGATTGCCGTCATCATCATACTCAGATCCCAGGCTTTCTTTCCTATCTACCTGAACATCTCAAATGCCCTATGGATACTGGGAACAATCGCATTAGTTTGGAAAGTGGGCCGTTTCAGTGCAAAAGCTAGGCGCTGAACGCTGCCCGAGTTTAACCTCCCTCTGGCCTCCTATTGAAAGTTCCAGTTTCTGGGCAACTTGTTATCATCAGGCACGGCTTTTGAGGCGGAGTGTGGTGATGGTGGAGTGGAAGAAGTGCATGGGGCAGAGGACAGTAGTTGTCCTGAAGCTATCCCTTGGCGTTTGGACAACGGTATCCTGTTTGGGCTTAGCCGCCTGGCCCGGATGGGCTATACCCGGTCAACCCGTGTCAGTCGCAGAAGCGTGGATTCGTACTAATCCCACCTTAAGTCCCAGTCCCAATGAGCGCTTAACTATCAACCGAATGGCAGCCCCGGGCCAGCGGTTTAGCTTTCAAGCTTCGGTGTTTCCAGTTACAGGGGTGCGCCCCGACGGCAACCAGCGGCTGATTCGTACCGAACAGTTTACCCTGGTAGACCACGCCAACGCCATCACCCCAGAACGCCTCGAAGAATCGCTGCGGGCGATTTACGGGTTACCGGTCTTTAACGATTACCGCCAGGCTACTGTGTTATTTAGCTATGCCAAACCCCAAGCCCCATCTATCGCCGACCCAGGACTGCGTCTACAGGGTCAGGTGCGCGAAGGCGAACAATTTGCCTACTGGCAGGAACTAGCCACCGACCAAGCCGGTAATGTCTACCTGGGCCGCATGGCCATTTTTCTGAAGGAAGACCTGCCCCTGCTCAGGCAGCAGTTGGCAGACGAACCCTAAACTACTCAATACTTACGCCACCAAAGGTTTCCGCCTTCTGGGTTGGGCTTGCCATCGGTGCTTGTTCTAATTTGCGAACCTGCTGACGATGCTGCTGAAAATACCCTAGCCATGCTTCAGGGGCATTCATAGTTTCGCCCCCGTGCTTGGTCTTGCGCTTGCGCACCTGGCACAGCACAGGAGTATTTACACAGGCTCCCGATACAATCACCTGGCCTTTGGTAAGGGCAGGGAGTTCTTTCAGCAAATCTCGCCCGGCGGCTTCAACCCCGTATTTCAGGCTTTCCTGGTCTACCGGGTTAACAATGCGCATCAAGAATTGACTCATACACTGAGACAGCACATCCGAGTCGAGCTTGCCGGGTCGCTGGGTAATTAACCCCACCCCCATGCCAAACTTACGACCCTCGCTGAGAATAGTCCGCAAAATTTGCTTACAGCGGGCGGGCTCATGGGCGGGGGCAAAGCGGTGAGCTTCCTCAATCAGAATAAACACCGGATAGGGCAGGTAATTTTCGTCCTCAGGGGTGATTTTGTCTTTAGCCGTGTTCATCCGCGCCTGGTAACTCTGACGCAATACCGCCGCGCAGATAACCTGCTGCTCTTCCTGGCTAATTTCATTCATTTGCAGCACAGTCACCTGCCCTGGAGCAAACAAATCCTTCGGAGCCAGGTGCTGCATGCGATGAAAGTAATCTGAGCGCTCCAGCTTACCCAGCTTCCACTCCAGGGCTGGGGCCGAGGAGCCGGTCTTTTCGTTGCCCTCGTCGTCGGTGCTGCGGTCGGCTTCGTAGCAGGCAGAAATTAAATCCTGCACATCCCAGCGGTATTCGCCAAACTTGTGCTTGCCCAACAGGCTAAAGGCTTTGTTGAGGATGGCCTGCTGGCGATCGCTCATATCCGGCAGCAGGGTGAGAATGTCGTAATAATCCAGCGATGACATCCGAATCCGAATCGCATCGGGAGTCAGAATGTTCACTTCCGGGCTATAGCCGTCCTCAGCGGCAAAGCTGGGATGGCCTCGCATATCCGTCAGGGTGCCGTACTCGCCGTGGGGGTCAAAAATCAGCACGGCAGCGCGGTTATAGGGGCTCATCAATTCCTCAATCAGCACCCCAGCAGTGTAGGATTTGCCAGATCCCGTACCAGCCAGGATGGCCATGTGAGTGCTAACCAACTCCTTCACATCCAGCGCTACAGGCACTCGCCCACCGGGCCGCAGCAGCAACGAACCAATATGGGCCGAGCCTACGTCCTGGGGCTGTTTCTTGTTAATAATCTGGCGCAGGCTGTCGTCGTCGGCCAGGCAAACCTTAGCTCCGGGGTCGGGGGCCAGGCGAGGGTTCATAAACCCCAGGGCCGGGTGGAAGTAGCCAATGACATCCACCGCTACTTCGTAGATCTCCGGGTTGGGATGGGCGAAGCCAACCAGGGCGGCAATCGCCTCTGGGTTAATGTCAGGATCGGCAAAGATACGATCTGGCAGGTGGTCAATCAAGCGGAGCTCAGAGATTTTGCCTAAAATCTGCGCGTTGGGAACGTCGGTTAAATCAACGCTGTAGTAGACAAACTCGCCAATTTTGACCTGACGCTTGTTCGCCGTAATGAACAGGTATTGATTACCAGTTTCCCCTGGCCCCTTAACCGTGCCAATGACTGAAGACAGAGATGAGTTATTCGACCGCGCCATACACAATTCGCCTAGCGACAGAACGATAGTTTAACGGGATACGCTGCGTCTGCGGCATTAATACTAATGTCCTGACTAGGTTATAGCACGTCCCCGCTAAATACCCACGCCAGCTATGTGTGTGGCCACACACATAGCTGAAATTGCGGACAACCCACCCCCTTGACCCAGAAAAAATTGGCGAAATTACGGATACTGCCCCTAAAACCCTCCCAGTAGGCTAGGGATTAGTCAGGGAAAGGGATGCCTCATCTGTGGGTGCCCTTTCCCTGGCTGAGGATTTAGGCCAATTGTTCACCTCAACCGCGGTTATGGTATTCAATCACCCCCCTGTTATATTTTCGGCGCGACCTGCCCAGGCTGCGCCCTCAGCCTACCGGACGGTTGATTTAGATAGCCAAATTTTGACCTGCCAACTGGTTCACACCTTAACCGCAGCGCTGGCTAGTCCTCAGCCATTGCTTCAGTTTATTGAGGTGCTGGGCCTGCAGGTGGCTGCCGATGCCTGCATCCTCCTCTGGCATGACCAGCCTGGCGATAGCGTAGCCTACGTAAGTTGGCACGGCTCAGCTACCCCCCGGTTCTACCAACTACCTGCTGCCGTTACCTCCACCCAAGCAACCCAGCAACGTCGAGCCGCCTTAGCTCTACTCCAGTTGGAAGCAGAATCTGGGCACGCTCCAGCGAAATCTCAGGTTTGGAGTAGTCTTCATCAACTGCTGCAAGACGGCACCCCCCTGCCTCCAGAACTGCGGGACATAGGAACCAGTCGAGCCATTGCCATTACCGCTGTCCCCAATAATCAGGCGGTGGTATTACTGCTCAGCCATCGTAGGGAATGGCCTGTCGCTATCGATAAAACCACCGACGCTAACTTAGCTGGCATTGTGGGGATTGCCCTGCATCAACATCTTCTACAGCAGCAGGCCCAGCGCAGCACCGAACAACTGCGCTACCTCAATTACCTCAAGGAAGATTTCCTGAGTACGCTGAACCATGAGCTGCGTACTCCGCTGACTAGCATGATGCTGGCCATTCGTATGCTGCGCCGCCCTGACCTGACCCCAGAGCGAACCGCCATGTATTTGAATATTCTGGAGCAGCAGTGTTCTCAAGAAATCAACCTCGTCAATGACCTGCTGATGCTGCAAACCCTGGATACCTCAACAGCGCCAATCAAACGGGTGCCGGTTAACCTGGGATCGCTGCTGACTACGGTGGCTGAGGACGTCAATGGCTCCTTCACCGCAGCTCGGTTAGCCTTAGCCATCGACTTGCCCGCCGAGCCAGTACTGCTGGCAACATCAGCCAGCCACCTGACGCGCGCCCTGCGGGAATTATTAACCAATGCCTGCAAATATTCTGCTCCAGGCAGCCAGGTTACCCTAACTGTGGCCAAGACCTCAGCAGATAGCCTGGTTACGGTACAACTCAGCAACATGGGTGCAGGCATTCCTGCTGACGAATTGCCCCACATCTTTGATAAGTTTCGGCGGGGATATCATGCGACTCGCAATGCTATTCCGGGCACAGGCACAGGGTTAGCCCTGGTGAGAGGATTAATTGAGCAGGTGGGTGGACAAATTTCTGTCTCCAGCCAGCCCCTGGCGGAACCGCTGTGGCAAACCTGTTTTACAATCCAACTCAAGCTCTATCCTGACTCTACACAGGATTTATAGGGGCAACATTGTTCTATCAAAATTTGCTGGTATTCTGGGCATAGGCGCAGTAGTCTTGCCAAAATGTGTAGCTAACGACTGGTTTTAACCCATGACTGCGAAAACTCCCGACATTGCTAGTCCAACGTCTTTACCTGTCAGCCAGGATGAGTTTCCTGTGGTGGCGATAGAGGCGGCAGCAGCGGTAAATCCAGGGAGCGGGGTGACCATTCACACCGAAAAGCTGCCAGCACAGCAGCGCCGCATTTTAGCCTTTACCGACATTCCCTTTGGGGTAGAGCAAGTCTGGCAGGTGCTAACGGATTACGACAATCTGTCGAGTTTTATCCCTAACCTGTCCTACAGTCAGCGGTTGAGCCATCCCCAGGGCGGCCTTCGGCTGGAACAGATTGGCTCTCAGTGCTTTCTTAACGTCAAGTTTTGCGCCCGCGTGGTGTTGGATATGGTGGAAGCCTTCCCTAAAGAGCTGAAGTTTTCGATGGTAGAAGGGGATTTTCGGCAGTTTGAGGGTCGGTGGGTTTTGGAACCTAGGGCGAACTCTCAGGGGCCAATGACTCGACTCAGTTACGACCTCCTGATTCAACCTCCCAGGGCCATGCCAGCAGCGCTGATTGAACGCCACATCCGCCACGATCTAACTCGCAACTTGCGGGCGATTTGCGATCGCACGGCTGTTGTCTTTGCTGACGAGACCACCGTGGGTTTCTCCTAGTTTCAACCCGGTCTATGCGCCATAACTCAATTCTGCAAGACATCCTGCGCGATACGATCCAATCCACCCCCGACCAACGGATTACCTTCGCAACCTTTATGGATGTGGTGCTGTACCATCCTCAGGCCGGGTATTACGCCACTCAAAAATCTGCGATTGGCCCCCAGGGTGACTTTGTTACGTCACCGCATCTGAGCCATGATTTTGGGGAACTCCTGGCCGAGCAATTCGTTGAGCTTTGGCAGAATCTGGGCGCTCCCGCGTCGTTTCCGCTGATTGAGATGGGAGCAGGGCAGGGGGTGCTAGCCGCCGACGTGTTGGGGTATTTGCAGACTCACTATGCTGATTGTTTTGCCGCCCTGCGTTACACCATCGTAGAAAAGTCAGCCATCTTAACAGCGCTTCAGCAAAAGCGCCTGGCCACCTGGAGCGAAAAAATCACCTGGTTGGATTTTGAGGATATCCCGGACGACTCGGTGATCGGCTGCTTTGTCTCCAACGAGTTAGTAGATGCTCTGCCGGTACATCAGGTCGTGCTGACGGAATCCGGACTGCAAGAAGTGTATGTGACTCTGGCTAAGGACGATGTTTCCCTACAGGAGGTCATTGCGCCGCTGTCTACGCCTCGACTGAGCCACTACTTTGACTTGGTCGGTGTTGACTGGAGCGATCCTCAGTACACGGTTGGTTACCGAACCGAGGCCCATCTAACCGCCTTAGACTGGATGCAGGCCGTTGCTCAAAAACTCCACCACGGCTACATCATTACGGTGGACTACGGCTATCCAGCCAACCGCTACTACAACCGCAGCCGTTCCCAGGGAACCCTACAGTGCTACTACCAGCACGCCCACCACAATGACCCCTACAGCTACCTGGGATATCAGGATATTACTGCCCACGTCAACTTCACCGCCCTGGAACGCTGCGGAGAGCAGTACGGTCTAAGCACCCTGGGCGTAACTCAGCAAGCGATGTTTTTAATGGCCTTGGGCCTGGGCGATCGCCTCTCGGCCCTGGCGCAAATTCAAGAGACGGATGCAACCACCCTACAGCAAGCCATTCAGCGACGTGACCAGCTTCAGCAGCTCATTAACCCGATGGGGCTAGGGAATTTTTTGGTACTCGTGCAGGGTAAAGCGCCAGAATCATTGCTGCTCAATCAGAGCATTAAAGGATTGTCCGTGCCAACCCTTCTGTAGGGCAAGGCGTCCATTTTGGGAACAGGCAATCAAAGGATTTGATTTTCACTACAAATACAGCACTCCATTGTGAGCTTTTGTCGAAGAACACGTTGTTCTTCCCGATGCCTTTCCCAAAGTCATGAAGGTTTTGAAGAATAAACCCAGCCAGATTTAAGCATGAACAAGCTATATCTATTAGTCAGAGAATAGCTCCTAAACCAGCCTTCAGATACGAGTAGACCAGCGGCAGGAGTACATGAATCTTCTGCTTATTGATTGAATTTTGGAGTATTAAAATGATTACAATTCAAGCTGAGGATTTTGAATCCTTTGAGGGATATTCAGTTGGATCAGCTAGCGGTGTAACGTTTATTCGAGTCAATGTTGATGTGCCCTCAGGCAGTTCTGGCACAGCTTCTAAAACCTTTGCTGGAGAAACCGGATTTTACACTATTCAAGTTAACTATCTGGATGAAAATGACGGTGAAGGGGAAATCAGCCTGAGTATTAACGGCACCGAAATTGATAGCCTCACTCTCGACTCGGACGAAGGTGATGCCCTTGGTTTGCCGGTTTCAACCTGGAATGTTAACAATGGCAATAGTGTTTTGATTCAAACGGGTGATGTGATTAGGTTCACAGGTCGCCGCGATGCTGAAGAATTTGCCCGCATTGATGCGATTATCTTAACCCCGGTTGCGGAACCCGAACAACCCGTCAATCCTAATCCAGAAAACCCCATCAATCCTAATCCTGAGAACCCAGAAAACCCAGAAAACCCCATCAATCCTAATCCTGAAAACCCACAGATACCTGGAGGTGAATCCCAGGCAGGTCTTAAGGTAACAACGGCAAATCTTTTAGGCTTAGCCGATGCAACCGAACCTCAGACCGTCAAGTTTTCTGGAATAGAACCCTCGAAGCATGGGTCAGTTGAAATTGGCTTTTTTGTTGTAGACGACGAGCAGGGGACAATCAACGGCCTCACTCCAGAGGATGAGAACTACTTTACCACGGCGGTATCAACCGCCAAAACGCTGTTCTCCACATTAGGTGATCTGGATATCAATTCTCTGAGCTTGTCTAGATTGCTCTCTCTGGAACCAGGTAAGTTAATCAGCTTTTTTGCTATTAAAAATGGCACGGTGGATTCTATTCTGGCTGGAGGTTCCGGTGAGCTTGTTTTAAGCAGTCCCCTGTTTGATGAAGCCGCAGGTAGCCCCGTAAATGTTGAATTTCAAGAGGCTGAAGGGGGCTATCTATTCAATTGGGATTTGAATGGTGATGGACAGTTTGATGATTTCAGCCTTAAGGTAGAGAAAACTGACGGAGAGACCGTTCCCTTAGGAGCCAATTTGCAGGGAGGTCAGCAGTCTGAAGTGCTTGATCTGAGGGGCCTGACTGGCGAAGTTACCCTGCAACTTCAGGTACTTCGCGAAGCCGCCAGTACCAATCGACTTGGTTTTTACCGGGTTGAAAATGAGCAGGGTACAGTCGTAGACGAGTTTGGCAATGCGCTCAACCCTGGCGACAGTGGTTATGTCAGGGCCGCCGTGCAGCAGTGGGCGAATCAATCCCTGATTATGCCGATTAACAGAGGCACCCTTGATGCAACCGTATCCGTCACGGGGGGGCAAATTATCGTTCCCTTTGTGATTAACAACGGCACCATTGAGCAAATCTTGGATACGGACTCTGGTAATGATCCTGCCGTTTTCTTCCCGTTCTTGGGCGCTAATCCGGATGGGTTAGACCACGTTAAACTTTTAGGTGATAACACCTTTGGGTTTGAAGATTGGCTGGGCGGCGGAGATTTTGATTACGACGACCTGATCGTCAAAGTAACCGTTCAACCCGTTTAGCAGAATAGAGGCAACCCGTCATTGCCTAGCCTCCAGCGCTGCCCTAGCGTTTCTATAGTCATCCGGAATGATTTGTGAAAGCAGGGCGGTATAATTACTCAGGATCCAGATTTTTTATGCCGAGGTGTGATGGCCATGCCTATTTCCCCGACTAA
>CAYUBC010000111.1:0-9040 GCA_964442885.1 uncultured bacterium
AGACCAGGTTAAACACTACCCTCAGCCCAGTTTTGCCCTCCAGGGAGCAGCACTAACGCCTGGTTGATAGCGCCAGGTAAAGTTTTAGCTGGGTAATTGTAGGTCAGGTCTAGCAGGCGTTGGGCGCTCCCAAACATCTCCGCCCGGTCAACCTGATAGCTCAACTGTAGGGGCAATAGGCTGCCGCCAAAAACCTCAACGCTGGCCGGGGCAATCGCGGCTTCTATCGCTTCCTCAAGCATAGGCCACCCATCTTACTGGTTGATGTAGTACGACGCCTGATTGCCCCTTGCATTCAGCTTTTGTATTCTCAACAGTGACTCGGCAAGCGAGGCGGCCCAGGAATTGGTTAGGCGCTGCGCCACCTGATTTTTGATGAGATGCACCATCAACCGCACTAAAAAAGACTCAATGCTTCGCAGGATGGCCTATTTACTTATCTCTTCTAGCTCATCAACCAAATCGAGGGCATCGCCATAACGCCCGTTCAAAATGCTTTGCCTGAGCGCTAGCAGTTCCTGAGTCACTGGCACCATCTCCCTATTGCAGCATTTATCAATGGGCTGCTTTGGTTCTATGATACTGAACTGGCTGATCAACACGGAGGTTGTAAAGTCCTGCCTTTGTGTCGGCTAGGGCCTGCCTCTGCCTTCATGAGAAGTTTGCAGGTTGCGATCCTTAAAACAATCCTCTAAACTCCGACCGGAATACCGGGGTTTATGCAAAAATAATGAAGATTTGCATCGCGATAAGTTCCTACTGCGATGGCATCCTGTTGAGAGTTATTTTGTTGAGATTTATTGGAGGTTTGGTATGACGCTTCAACTTGGCGACCAGGTTCCTAACTTTACCCAGCAGACCAGTGAAGGGGAAATTAATTTCTACGACTGGGCAGGGGATAGCTGGGTTGTGCTCTTTTCTCACCCGGCAGACTACACTCCCGTTTGCACCACCGAGTTGGGCAGTGTCGCTAAACTCAAGCCAGAGTTTGACAAGCGGGGCGTAAAGGTGATTGCCCTCAGCGTTGACAGTGCCGAGTCCCACCAGGGGTGGATTAGCGACATCAACGAAACCCAGAGCACCACGGTCAACTATCCCATCATCGCCGACGACAATAAGACGGTGTCTGACCTCTACGGCATGATTCACCCCAACGCCAATGCCAAGGTCACCGTGCGTAGCGTGTTTGTGATCGACCCAAACAGAAAGCTGCGCCTGACCATCACCTATCCCCCCAGCACGGGCCGCAACTTTGCTGAAATTCTGCGGGTCATTGACTCGCTGCAGCTTACCGATAACTACAGTGTGGCCACCCCGGTGGATTGGAAAGATGGCGACGACGTAGTGGTGGCTCCCACCATTCCTACAGACGAAGCCCGTCAGCGCTTCCCTAAGGGTGTTACCGAAATCAAGCCCTACCTGCGCATGACGCCTCAACCCAACAAGTAAATTGGTTTCGTCTTAAACACGAAAAAGGCGCACCTGGGTGCGCCTTTTTTTGCCCCGGAGAATAGCCATCCCAGGCGTTAGCTTCAGGCGTGACACGCTGCCCAGGCGTAGTCAGAACTCAGGACTCGGCATAGGCATGCCTTCTGGCTCCTGGTTCTGGCCTTCCCCATAGCTAAGCTTGGCCGACGTTAATACCCGCAATTGATAACAGACGCATCCCTGCATCGCTTAACCAAAGGAGCAGCCCCGCCAGAATAACACCAACAGAGGGGTCGGACGGGGCTGGAGACGCAGTTAGGAGGTATCTTGGTTCTAAGCATATCTGGCTCTTTGAGTTGAGGGCCTAGCCTTAATAAGTTTTTAAGGTCAGCGGCAGAGAACCGCCATAGAAGAGGGATTTGACCTACTCAACCATCCCATCATCAAGCTTTATCGACCCATAAAGCTTAGGTGAAAGCCCAGCGTCTATGTATCGAATACTACCTCTCTGGTGAAGGATAGACATAAGCCCAGCCCGCAGGCATGGGCCATCGCCCCAGATGTTTAGCCATCAGGGCAGGAGTTCCTTCACATCCTTCGGACGCTGGTATCAGCTATGAAAGCTGCGCTGATTCGCCTCTTTATTCTACCGGCTGGGGTTTCCCGTTTAGTGGGCCTCAGTGTGTTAAGTTTGATACTGCTCTATTCGCCGCTGCCGCCATTATCCTTAGAGTTGCAGGGCGATCGCGACCAGTTCCCTGGCCAGCGCCGGGGGGGTGGCACCCACTGGACTTTACCCCCAGATCGTGTGGCTTAATCAAGGGGTAGCCAGTATGGAGCAAGATCACCGGATAAGGGGTTAGCACCGGCTGACGGTGTATGGCAACATCTCCTGGGCAAACTTAGCAGAAACTACTCATTAGTTCCGGAGATTGTAAAAATCTCTCGTATAAGTCATTACCCCTGGGTAGGATTCAGGGATCTTAAGCCGCTGCTTTTCTGCCCGGTGTTTACCACGCTTTGACTTAATCTATGGTGCATTTCCGGGCTCGGTTAGGGAAACTGCGGGTTCAGCAACTGGCAACCCGCTGTGTGCAACGCCTGAACTTTGGCAGCCGGGCGATTTTAGTATCTAGCCTGCTGGCGCTGACTGGGATAACCGCCAGTAGCCGCTTGGGATGGCTGCAACCCCTGGAATCCAGCAGTTTTGATTTTTTAACCCGGCTGCAACCTCATCAGCCCCCTGACGATCGCCTACTGCTAGTGGAGGTTACCGAAAGCGACTTGGCCATGTACGGCTGGCCCCTGTCTGACCAGAGGGTGGCCGACGTTATTGCCGCCTTGCAGCAGCACAACCCGGCCGTTATCGGGCTAGACCTGTACCGCAGTACGCCTCAATCTCCCGGTCGCGAAGCGCTGACTGAGCAGTTTGAGGCCGACAATGTAATTGGCATTATGAATGTGGGTAGCCAGCCCCAGGGCGGCGAGGTGCCCGCCCCAAGGGAATGGCCCCAGGCCCAGGTCGGCTTTAACGACTTTGCCATTGACCCGGACGGGGTGCTGCGCCGCAGTCTTCTATTTGTGGGAGGGGAAGCCCAGTCCCATTACGCCTTCCCGCTCCGGGTGATGCTGGCCTATCAACCCGACCTGACCTTTGCCATAGAGCCGGAAAATGACCAACTGCGGTTGGGAGAGATAACGCTACCGGCCCTCATGGCGGGAGATGGGGGTTACGCCAACATCGACAACCGGGGGTATCAGATCTTAACGAAGTATCGCACCCCCTATGATCCAGCCCCCAAGCTGACGATTGCCCAGGTGTTATCTGGTGCTTTTCCGGCAGACTGGGTGGAGGGTAAGGTGGTGCTAATCGGCTCTACGGCCTCCAGTTTGAAGGATGAATTCCTAACCCCTTATAGCCGTCAGCAGTCCAGCCAGTTCATGATGTCTGGGGTCGAAGTGCATGCCCAAACCATCAGCCAACTGCTGGATGCCGTGGCCGGTGAGCCAGTAATCTATAAATTTTTGCCCCGGTGGGGCGAATTGCTCTGGCTGTTGGGTTGGGTGATGCTGGCCGGGGTTTTGGGCTGGCGCACCCGTCGCCCAGCTACCCTGGTGCTGATGGTGGCGCTGGTCATAGTAACCATCTGGAGCTTGGGCGGCGCGGCGTTGACCCAGCTCTGGTGGCTACCTACCATTGAGCCGGTGGCGGGGTTTCTGCTGGCCCTAGGGCTGGTCATTGCCCAAAAAGCGCTTTACCGCACCAGTTACGACCATCTCACCCTGCTGCCAGGGCGAGATGTGTTTCTGCTACATGTCCAGCGGGAATTGCAGCAACAGCGCCGAGCCCATCTGCATTCTCCGCTGACGGTGGTGTTTTTGGATATTGACCGCTTTAAGTTAATCAATCAATCCTTTGGGCACTCGGTGGGCGATCGGGTCTTGCAAACTATCGCCAAGCGACTGCTGCGGGTGTTGCCAGACTCGGCCCAACTGGCCCGAGTAGGCGGCGATGAATTTGCCTTTCTGCTGCCCACCAACGACCAGGCCACCACCGACCACCTGCTCAACCAGCTTCAGACTGAGCTGTCAGCCCCCGTGGCCATTGCTAAGCAGCGTTTATCCATCACCAGCAGCATGGGCTTGGCCATTGCCCGTAGCAACGCCCTACCCCAGCCAGAGGAGTTGCTGCGCGATGCCCACACCGCCATGTATCGGGCCAAAGCCCTCAACGAAGATCGCTACGAAATTTTCGCGACTACCATGCGAGAGGAGGCCGTGCGCCGCCTGGAGTTGGAGAGCCATTTGCTCCATGCCTTTGAAAACCAGGAATTTCTGCTTCATTACCAGCCCATTGTTTGTTTACAGACTGGCTATGTTACTGGGTTTGAGGCGCTGCTGCGGTGGTATCGTCCCGGTGAAGGGTTTGTGTCACCGGGGCAATTTATTCAGGTTACGGAAGAAACCGGCTTAATTATCAACCTGGGGCAGTGGATTTTTCGAGAAGCCAGCCGCCAACTTAAGCTGTGGCAGCAGCAGTTTCCCGATCATCCGCTGAAGATGAGCATCAACCTCTCACGCCGTCAGTTTCATCAGGTCAATTTGGTGGAACAATTTGCGCAATGCCTGGACGATCTGGGGATTGAGGGTGGCCAGATTCAGCTAGAAATCACTGAAAGTATGATTATGCGCAATGTAGAAGGCGCTCGCCACCTGATGGAGCAGCTTAAGGCGCTGGGTCTTCAGTTGGCTATCGATGACTTTGGCACGGGCTACTCTTCCCTGAGCTACCTGCACCGCTTTCCTACGGATACCCTCAAAATTGATCAGTCCTTTGTCGGACGGATGGACAAAAGCCACGACGATTGCGAGATTGTCCACACCATCATTGCCCTGGGTCGCAAACTGGGCATGAATCTGGTCGCTGAGGGCATTGAAACTCAATCCCAGGTGGCTTTGCTGCTGGAGATGGGCTGCTGGCGGGGCCAGGGGTACTGGTTCTCCAAGCCTCTGGCCCCACCAGAGGCCACCGCGTTAATTACCGCTCAACTGCCTGCCGTCATCCAGGACTGGCGGGTAGAACATCGCCCCGCCTGACAATAACGTTTTGGGTAAAGATAAATATTTCCCGCTTGGCGGCGGTTTAAACGCGGGTTGAATCGGGCAATACCCCGATGGGGCCAAGCTTTTAGCCGTTGAGGAAAACCGTTGGAGGGCCTAAAAAAGGTGGATTTTGATTGATTTCAGTCATCGTTACTTAACACTAGCTAGCGGTTTACCGATATACGATTAACTAATGGGATTCTGTGTTTTTAGGCACAGTTCCCTTGCGTACAGATTAGGGGTTGACGGCTGAATACTGAACTTTCTAGGCAGAAATGGCCAGTTTTGGCGCTGCTAAAGTGGAATCTTTGGGGTTGTTCCCAAACCTATCTGGTTTGTCTTGATTCGCTGCAATTGGGCTACGAAGGGACGTTGAAAGGTTCAGCTAGATGTTGCCGACCTCGGTGCACATCCTAGGAGGTCGAATCATGGGAATTGCCAGTATCAATCCAGCGACTGGGGCAACTCTTCGGGTTTTCGATGCGTTGACAGCGGCTGAGCTGGAGGAAAAACTCGCCAGAGCTGCTGCTGGCTTTGAGCAGTACCGGCACACCAGCCTGGCCCAGCGAGCCGAGTGGTTACGGGCCGCCGCCGCAATTTTAGAGGACAACAAGCAGGCCTATGGCCAGTTAATGACTCTGGAAATGGGGAAACCCCTGGCGGCGGCGATTACGGAAGTGGAAAAAAGTGCCTGGGTATGTCGCTTCTATGCCGAGCATGGGGCCGAGTTTTTGGCCGACGTACCCGCCAACACCGATGCCAGCCGCAGCTTTGTGCGCTACCAGCCGATGGGCTGCATTCTGGCGGTAATGCCCTGGAACTTCCCCTTTTGGCAGGTGTTTCGGTTTGCCGCCCCAGCGCTGATGGCGGGGAATGTGGGCCTGCTTAAGCACGCCTCCAACGTGCCTCAGTGTGCCCTGGCCATTGAGGCCGTGTTCGAGAAGGCGGGGTTGCCAGCGGGGTGCTTTCAAACCCTGCTGATTGAAGCCGCTCGAATTGCCGACCTGGTGACCGATGACCGCATTAAAGCGGCAACGCTGACCGGTAGCGAACCAGCTGGAGCCAGCCTGGCATCGGCCTGTGGGCGGCAGATTAAAAAAACGGTGCTGGAATTAGGCGGCACCGATCCCTTCATCGTCATGCCCAGTGCGGATTTGGCCGCGGCCATTGCCGCCGCGGCCACCGCCCGGATGCTTAACACTGGCCAATCCTGTATTGCCGCCAAGCGGTTTCTGGTTCACGAGGCCATTGCCGAGCCCTTTGAAGCTGGTCTACGGAAGAAATTCGCCGCCCTGACCGTCGGTGATCCTATGCAGGAGGGGATTACCGTGGGGCCGCTAGCCACGCCCTCTATCTGTAAAGAACTGGAGCAGCAGGTCAACGCCTGTTTGCATCAAGGCGCTACGGCACTGATTGGAGGTGATAGGGCCGCGCTGAAAACCCAACTACCGGCGGAACTTGACGGCGGTAACTGGTTTCCACCAACGATTCTGACCCATATTCCCCCCGGTACCCCCGCCGACCAGGACGAATTCTTTGGGCCGGTGGCCCTGGTGTTTCGGGTAGCGGATCTGGATCAGGCAATTCAAATCGCTAACTCAACCCCCCTGGGGTTGGGGGCTAGCGGCTGGAGCCAGGTGCCAGCGGAGCAAGAGCGGCTGATGAATGAACTGGAGGCTGGGGCGGTGTTTATCAACGGGTTAGTGAAATCTGACCCACGCCTCCCCTTTGGCGGCATTAAACGTTCTGGCTACGGTCGCGAACTGGGCCGGGAGGGAATTCATGAATTCGTCAATATCAAAACGATTTGGGTGAAGTAACTCGGTTTGATGACGTTAGCGCAGTCAAGTTTATTAGCGTGGAGTCAATTGGCTATTCACCTCTACCCACCACGCCGTCGCCTTACCAGCGACTACTCTGCACACCAACCACACTCAACTCTGCACACCACCAACGAGGGGTTATGAATACTGCTGAATTGCTAGTCCAGTGCCTTGAAAATGAAGGCGTCGAGTACATTTTTGGGTTGCCCGGCGAAGAAAACTTGCAGCTGCTGCAAGCCCTCCGGCGATCATCCATCCAGTTTATTACGACCCGCCACGAGCAGGGAGCGGCCTTTATGGCCGATGTTTACGGTCGGCTAACGGGCAAGGCGGGCGTCTGCCTATCCACCCTGGGGCCTGGGGCCACCAACCTGATGACCGGCGTGGCCGATGCCACGCTGGATCGAGCTCCGCTGGTTGCGATTACGGGCCAGGTGGGGACGGATCGCATGCACATCGAGTCCCACCAGTATCTTGACCTGGTGGCCATGTTTTCGCCGGTGACCAAATGGAACGCCCAGATTGTGCGGCCCAGCAACACCCCAGAAATTGTCCGTAAGGCGTTCAAATTGGCCCAGTCGGAAAAGCCGGGTGCCGTTCACATCGACCTGCCGGAAAATATTGCCGAAATGGAAGCACAGGGGTCGGTGCTGCGACGGGATAGTCAAGAAAAAACCTATGCGTCGATGCAGAGTATTCAACAGGCGGCGGTGGCCATTTCCCAGGCCACTAACCCGATCATCCTGGTCGGCAATGGAGCCATTCGCGCCCGCGCCAGTGAAGCCCTCACCGAGTTTGCCACCCAACTGAATATTCCAGTCGCCAATACCTTTATGGGCAAAGGGGTGATTCCCTATACCCATCCCCTGGCCCTATGGACCTTTGGCCTACAGCAGCGAGATTTTATTACCTGCGCCATGGAATCCGCAGATTTGATTATCGCCGTAGGCTATGACCTGGTGGAATATTCCCCCAAACGGTGGAACCCCGATGGCAAACTGCCGATTCTCCACATCAACCTCACCCAAGCCGAAATCGACAGCAGCTACATTCCCAAGGTTGAGGTGATTGGGGATATTTCTGACTCCCTGCACGAAATCCTCAATCGGGTGAAGCGCCAGGGGCGTCCAGAGGCTGCAGCTCTGAAGGTGCGGGACGACATCCGCGCTGACTACGAGCAGTACGCGGATGACTATGGCTTCCCGGTCAAACCCCAAAAGCTAATCTATGATATGCGGCAGGTGCTTGGCCCTGAAGACATTCTCATTTCTGACGTGGGTGCCCACAAAATGTGGATTGCCCGCAACTACCACTGCCTGCGCCCCAATACATGCCTGATTTCTAACGGGTTTGCGGCCATGGGCATTGCCATCCCTGGCGCGCTGGCCGCTAAGCTGGTGCATCCCAACCGCAAGGTGGTGGCGGCCACGGGCGACGGCGGGTTTATGATGAACTGCCAGGAATTGGAAACTGCCCTTCGCATTGGCACGCCCTTTGTTACCGTCATCTTTAACGATGGCGGCTACGGGCTAATTGAGTGGAAGCAGATGAACTACTATGGCGAGTCATCGTTTATTCACTTCACTAACCCCGACTTTGTGAAGCTGGCGGAAAGCATGGGTCTAAAGGGCTACCGGGTCGAGTCTACCGAGGATTTTGTGCCTATCCTCAAAACCGCCCTAGACGACAATGTGCCGGCAGTGATTGACTGTCCGGTGGATTACCGCGAGAACCTACTGTTTAGCCAGAAGACCGGCGATTTGAGCTGCTTAATTTAGGCATTCGGGGGTTTACGGTTGATGGGGCACAGTATCTCGTGCATAGCCTGGGGGTATAGTCTGGCCCTAACCCCCAGACCGTCAACCGCAAACCCTAAACCGTAGACCACAAACCACAGACCACAAACCACAGACCACCGATGAAGGGGCCTTAAATCTGACACAATAGAGAACGGTTTCAACAAGGGCATGCCCATGACGGCGGAGACAGCTATAACTCGCCACTACCAGCAGGTGCTAACGCTGCGATCTCAGGGCAAATCTCTCCAGCGCTTCACCCACCAGGTGCAGGACATCGTGCAGGCGTCAGGGGTTCACACTGGGCTATGCACTGTGTTTTTGCGCCACACCTCCGCCAGCCTGATCATTCAAGAAAACGCCGACCCGGATGTGCTGGTAGATTTAGGC
>CAYUBC010000112.1:0-9019 GCA_964442885.1 uncultured bacterium
GTCAATCGGCACCCAACTGTTTTAAATTACTAACGTTCCCCAGCAGCTAATCCCGTGAGTTCGGCCCGTACTCTAGTTATCAAGATTGGCACGTCAAGCTTAGCCGGGCCCGGTCTAGGGCAGTTTGCTCTATCAACCCTGGCTAACCTGGTAGAAACCCTCTGTACCCTGCGCAGTGAGGGGCATCAGGTAGTCCTGGTATCGTCTGGGGCGGTGGGGATTGGTTGCCGCCGCTTGAACCTGCAAGAGCGGCCTAAAACGCTGTCGATGAAGCAGGCGGTGGCCGCTGTGGGGCAAGGTCGGCTGATGCGCATTTACGACGACCTATTTTCCGCCCTGAACCAGCCCATTGCCCAGGTATTGCTTACCCGCAGCGACCTGGCGGAGCGATCGCGCTACGTCAACAGCTATCGCACCTTTCGGCAACTGCTTAAGCTGGGCGTCATTCCCATCGTCAACGAAAATGACACCGTCGCCGTTGACGAGCTTAAGTTTGGGGATAACGACACCCTCTCGGCTCTGGTAGCCAGTTTGATTGGTGCAGATTGGCTGTTTTTACTCACCGATGTGGATCGGCTCTACTCTGCGGATCCCCGCTATCATCCCGATGCCGAACCGATCCACTATATTGACGACCCCAGCACGCTCCAAAAGCTCAAGGCAGGGGCGGGTGGCCAGGGGTCGGCCTGGGGCACCGGGGGCATGTTAACGAAGCTGGAGGCGGCTCAAATTGCGGCCACGGCTGGCGTTCGCACCGTTATTACCGATGGCCGCCAGCCCGGTAACATTGCCAGGGTGCTGCGGGGTGAGTCGGTGGGCACTCAATTTGCGCCCCGCTCTAACCCTAGCCGAGGCCGCAAGCGCTGGATTGCCGCTAACCCGGCCCCAACTGGCCGTTTATACGTAGACGACGGGGCGGCCAGGGCCATTTTGCAGGCCGGTAAGTCTCTACTGGCGGCAGGTATTATTAACATTAACGGGGCCTTTCAAACCCAGGATGTGGTGCAGCTCTGTACCGCGAGTGGTGAGGAGATTGCGCGGGGACTCGTCAACTACAACGACCAGGATTTGAAGCTCATTCTCGGTCGCAAGTCAGAGGAAATCCCTAGAATTTTAGGCTACGCTGGGGCCGATACAGTGGTGCATCGAGACAATATGGTGATTGTGGCACCCTGATCATGGCAGGATATGGTCAACTCTACCTTCCGGTGCTATGGCTATTTCTAAGAATTCTTCCCGGTCGGGCCTTGGTCTGGCATTAGCAACGGCCATTGCCATTGCCGCTACTCTTGTAGTTAACACGCTATCCAACCTTTATCCGCCCGGTGGCCAGAATGTCGGGGAAATTGCCAACACCGTCCTGGCAGGCGTGCTAATTACCCCTGCCAACTATGCCTTTGCCATTTGGGGCCTGATCTACCTGGGGCTGATTGCCTACGCCATCTACCAATTTCATCCGGCCCGGCGGCAAGATCCTCAAATTCAGCAGGTGAACAAGTTGCTGATTGTGGCTTGCCTGGCCCAGGTACTCTGGATTTTTCTGTTTACCCTGCAACGGTTTGCCTGGTCGGTGCTGGCCATGCTGGCCATTTTGCTACCGCTAATCGCGATTTACCTGACCTTCGACATTGGGTTGCGGCGGGGGTCATCCCGGCAGCGTTGGATGGCCCATATTCCCTTCAGCACTTATCTGGGCTGGATCGCCGTCGCCACCATTGTCAATGTCGCCTCAGCGTTGTACGCCGCCGAGTGGGGCGGTTGGGGACTGTCTCCCGTGGTCTGGACAGCCGTGATGATTGGCGTGGCAACAGTGCTAGCCGCTGTAGTGATAGCTCAACGGGGCGATTTGGCCTTTACGTTAGTCTTTATTTGGGCCTTTGTGGCCATTGCGCTGCGCCATGCTGATGTTCCAGCTATTTGGGGAACAGCGGCCCTGGCTAGTTTGGGCCTGGGGGCGGGGTTAGCTTGGGTGAAGATGCGCCCGGCCTGAGACAACGTCCACCGCTGATCCGGCAAGGCGCATTTCACCTAGATTAGACCGGGCTTGGTGAGCGGCGCTTCAGTCCGCGCGGTCAAGCCCTTAAGCTGTCTGCTGCCGATGCTGGGTGAGGTTTGGTGTGATGTCTGGGCGCTGGTTGTGGGCCAGGGCATGGCTTAGCCACAAAATCAAAAAAAAGGAGTTAGCCGATGGACTAACTCCCCAAAACCGCACCAGGCGGATTAATTAACAGCAGAGCCTACCGGGTGGCTACGCCCACTGACGCATCCTCATCCTCGCCCAGCAAAGCCCGCAGACTGGGAAACAGGAAGTGATTTTCCTCAACATACTGAGCTCCGAACAGGCCCTTTTCTGCCCAAAAATATCGGTCAGTGGTATGCTCGTTGCGCTTAACCAGTAACAGTGCCGGGGGAGCGATGCCCTCAGAATGAATGAAATTGCGAGCAGCAGTGACCGGTTTTTCATTCCCGCTCTCGATACTATACTGAGGAACAGCCTCCAAAATGCGGCGACCTTCCAATCGACGACGGCTCTTACGCTTGCGTCTCCTTGCCAAGTTACCTACCTCCCTCTCTGTAGATATTTGGATGTAGTTTTGATTACAAATTGTTGAACCAGGCCAAGTATATCGACTCAAAATAAGAATTTCAACTTCTCTTAAAAATTGGGATCAAATCCCTGAATCTATTGCCCCATAAGGGCTTCAGTGACTATGGTGGGGGTCAGCCGTGAACAGAATTGTTAAAAATTTGACAAAACTTTAATTTTTCTCTGGCCATACTTCTTTATTGGGTCGATATCATGGCAGTTGCTAGCTCGGATTTTATAGCCCTCTGCCGGTCGCAGGTTCTCTTGTTGACACGCGCCTTTGAGGCCACATCAACCGTAGTCTATCTGGCCCAGCAGGCTGACAGCACAGCTGAGCTATCTCTGGTGCCGCTGGTGGCTTATCCAGAGACGGCAAATCCCTGGGCTGGGCTGAGTGAGTCTCTAGCCGCCATAGCCGATCAGGCTCCCCTTGACGAGTCACCTTCCGACATTGCCTCAACCCTTGCTGACCCGTTAGGCGCTTCCCCAGCAGAGGGTTCCAGGGCAACCGGCCTAGCGGCACCGTCGGCATCGATGCAGGTTAACAATCGGTCACAGTGGCCAACTAGCTCGGTTCACGAGCCCGCCACCTCTGCCCCGCCCCTGGTTTTGCCGCTGATGCACGAAGGGGTCGCCTTAGGCGTCATGGTTAGCACTCGCGAGGCGCTGCCCTGGAGTCACAACGAGCGCCAGCAGGCGGAGCAGGTAGCCAATACGCTGGCCCTGGCCTGGGTGCTAGATCAGCGAGGACAGTGGCTCCAGCAGCAGTTCCAGCAGCGCTACCTAACCCAGGTTGACCAGTCGGATACCTTTCACAATTTGCTGCATCAGTTTCGCAACCCCCTAACGGCACTGCAAACCTTTGGCCGATTGCTGGTTAAGCGGATCCCCTCCGATGATCCCAACCAACCCATTGCGGAAGGGATTGTGCGCGAGAGTCGGCGGTTACAGGATTTGGCGCAAACCTTTGACAGTGCCGTTGCCCAGGGGGATGAGGCGCTACAGCCGCAGCCTACGGTTCCCCCCACAACCGGGCTGCTATTGCCTGGATTGACGGGGGTTGAGGCAGATTCTCTCGATCTTTCACCAGAGGCCGAACCGACTTACGGTGGCTCCTCAACGTCGCTAACCGCTAGGCCAGGGCAAAATTCCTGGCCGCACCTGGGCAGAGCGCCCGTCCTTGCCCCCGGTCGCATTATGGACGTGGTAACGCCGTTGATGCAGTCTGTTCTGGCCATTGCCCAAGACCGCGACCTGGTGGTGATTCAAAATCTACCCCCCAACCTGCCTGAGGTTTGGATGGATGCCCCGGCCCTAGGAGAAGTGTTGAGCAACCTGCTGGATAACGCGCTGAAATATGCGCCTCCTGGTGCCCTCCTTTGGGTGACGGGCGGCCTGGTGCAAACCCTCGCGGGGCAATTTTTCCAGGGGATTGCCATTGGGGACACTGGCCAAGGTATTCCCGGCAGCGATCAGCCGCATATTTTTGAGCGCCACTTTCGGGGCGTGCAAGCCGAGGGCGAGATTCCTGGTACGGGTCTGGGTCTGGCCATTGCCCAGGATCTGGTGCAGGCCATGGGCGGGCACCTGGACCTGGTTAGCCCGGTGCAGGCTGACCAGTGGATTCCCCTACCAGAGGCTGAGTTTAACCAGGGCCAGGGGACGATGTTTATTGTTTGGCTGCGGACGGTGTAGGCAGGAGCGTTAGGACTGTGGGGATAGGTTAAGGGTTGACTATCCGATCCGCTTCCGTAGGAGAATGGTCGAACTACTCATTGGGCGTAACCCTTCGATTTGCCATGGCCACGACACTGTCTACCTCCCCTCACTCGGTTAATTCGGCGCATTGTCAGCAACTGGCTCCGCTGGAGGTGCCAGAGCGCTTGTTGCTGGGGCCGGGGCCATCTAATGCTGACCCCAGGGTAATTGCAGCCCTGCACCACCAGCCCATTGGCCACCTCGATCCGGCCTATCTGGCGATGATGGACGAGGTGCAGGAACTGCTGCGCTATGCCTGGCAGACGGATAATGTCATGACCTATGCCGTCGCCGGTACCGGCTCAGCCGCCATGGAAGCCACCCTGGCCAACGCCATTGAACCCGGTGACCGAGTCCTGGTGGCGGTGAAAGGGTATTTTGGCCATCGCCTGGTGGCCATGGCCCAGCGCTACGGGGCTGAGGTCGAGACCATCCACAAAACCTGGGGTAACGCCTTTAGCCTGGAAGAACTAACGGCGGCCCTGGATACCCATCGCCCCGCTGTGCTAGCCATTGTCCATGCTGAAACTTCTACCGGGGTACGCCAACCGCTGGAGGGGGTGGGAGCCGCCTGTGCCGAGCGGGGCTGTCTGCTGGTAGTGGATACGGTCACCAGTCTGGGCGGGGTGCCAATTTTTCTAGACGACTGGCAGGTGGATTTGGCCTATAGCTGTAGCCAGAAGGGGCTGAGCTGTGCACCAGGGATTTCGCCCTTTACCATGAGCCCGCGGGCGGTGGAAAAACTGGAGCGGCGATCGCACCCCGTCGCCAACTGGTATTTGGATGCCGCCCTACTGCGCCAGTACTGGGGGCCAGAGCGGGTCTATCACCATACCGCCCCGGTCAACCTTACCTACGCCCTGCGCGAGGCCCTGCGCCTGCTAGCCGAAGAAGGGCTAGCCGCTCGCTGGCAGCGCCACCAGCAAACGGCAGAGTATTTCTGGGCCGGGCTGGCAGAGCTAGGGTTGACCTGTCATGTGCCCAAGGACTTTCGCCTGCCCACCCTGACCACAGTGCGAGTACCCGCTGGGGTTGATGCCAAGGCCGTGAGCCGTCGGCTTTTGACCGAATACAACATCGAAATTGGCGGCGGTTTAGGAGAACTGGCTGGTCAAGTATGGCGGGTGGGCTTAATGGGCTACAACAGCCAGCCTGAGCATGTCGATACGCTGCTGCAGGCCCTGGCAGAGGTGCTGAAATAAGCTGGTAATGAATTGCGGTACATCATCGCTCAGGATGACGTACCGCAACGGTTCAGTCAGTCAGGATTTCAGCCCGATTACTTTCAGCCCGATTACTTTCAGCCCGATTACACTGAGACGAAACTGGCGGCATCCAGGGTAGTGGTGTCTACTCCAGTCAGCGTCGCCAGGATTTCATCGCCAAACCGAATGGTGTTGTTCTCTAAGGTCAGACTGCCAAAGCTCACGCCGCCACCTAAGCCAATCTGGTCGGTGCCAACCTCAAAGTCGGCAATTGTGTCGGTGCCTTGGCCAGCGGCCAACACAAAGGTGTCCCGACCAGAGCCACCTTCCAGGGTGTCGGCTCCCTGGCCGCCATAGAGAATGTCATCCCCCTCGCCGCCGCGCAGCAGGTCGTCGCCACTGAGGCCATGTACCTGGTCATTGCCCCCCTGGGCATTGATGACATCGTCTGAGTGGTTAAAGCCCCAAACGGTGTTATCCAGGTCATTCAGGAACGTAACCGTATTGCGGTTAAAGAGATGGCGGCGGGTAGAGTCGGCATTGAAGACATCAAAACTGTCGGTAAAGTCGGCTTCGTCGCCGAACAGGATGTTGCCCCGGTTGCCCGTGAGACTGGCCTTACGGGGCAGGTTATCCAGGTCATCTAAATCAAAATTATTAAGCACGACCTGGGTGCCGGTTGGGTCATTCAAGAAGGTGATTTGTAAATCTGCACCAACCTGAGTTAGTTGTAGGTTCTCGGCGATAAATTCTGCCCCGGTAAACCGCAGCGTATCAATTTCACCGACCGTACTTGGGGCCGGATGACTCCCCCGCCAAACGCCGCCAAAGCTATTAATCACCAGGGTTTCGCCCAGACCCACGGAAACAATTTGCTGACCGCCGCTGGTATCGAGGGTGCGGTTTTGAAAGACGAAATTATCCGCAGAAAAGTCAGCCAGGGCATCAATACCAGCCTGACCGGTGAGATCGGTTTGGCGGGACAGCACCTTCAAATCTGCGGTGGGGTCATTGAGGTTGGTGGAAAAAACCAGACGGCTCAGTTGCAGGTTGGAGTTGAAATAGACGAAGAACCCGGCCCCATCCTCAGTCACCAGGTTGGCGATTTGGCTAGCGGCGGTACCGGCCAGGAAGGGGGTAGCCGGGTCGTTGTCGTTATCCGTATTGAGCAGCACAACGACGTTGGCACTAGAGGGAATAGCTGCGCCAGGAGCGCTGGCATCCAGAGCAACAAAGTTGACATCGCCAGCAATGCCGAAATCAGCGGCATCGAGGCGGTAGCGATCGCCCTCAAACTCAAAGTCCAGCACCGAGTCTTCGTTGCCTACAATTTGTCGCTCTGGGGCAGACACATCGGCCCCTGCAAAGGGATCGCCAGAAAACGCAAAGGTATCCGCCCCATCGCCGCCTTCTAGAAAATCTGCCCCATTACCACCGTCCAGGGTGTCGTTGCCAGCCCCGGCGGCGATGAAGTCCTGGCCCTCGGTGCCAAGCAGGAGGTTATCGTTGGCGTCTCCAACCACGGTGTTGTTGACCAGCAAAAAATTCGCAGCGCTAATGGTGGGCAGCGCATCGCGGGCGGCGGCTCCAGACAAGGTGCGAATATTGCCCAGAATCGAGATATCCGCCTCAGCACTACTCAAGTCGCTGGAAAAAACCAGGCGACTGATTTGCAGCGTGCTGTTGAAATAGACAAAAACACCGGCACCGCTGGCTACGCCGGTGCCTGCGATCGCCGTGGCGGCGGCCCCGGCATTGGCAAACTCGCCCTGAATCACCACCAGGTTGGCGTTGGCAACGTCGCTAGCGGTCAGCGCTTCAGCCGTACCGTTGATGAAGACTGGGGCAGTGGAAATGCCCAGATCACCACCATCCAGCACAAAGCGGTCGGCAGCGATGGCGAAATCGGTCAGTTCGCTGGGCTGGTTAACCACCTGGCGGCCCGGTGCGGAGACATCCACGCCGTTGAAGGGGTCGCCATTGACAATGAAGTTATCGGGGCCGGAGGTGCCAATTAACGGATTAATTTGAGCCATGATTAATACCTATTAGATCACAACAGAAATGCGCAGAAACCAGTCACCACCAGCAAAATCTGGCAGCATAATCGAACGAGTCTCAACTGCTTTCAACCTTCAGAAGCAGCCTTTTTAAGGACAAAGACGGATGATCAAGTAATCAGAAAAGCGCGCAACAAACTGCCGAAGGAGCAGCAAAGGTAGTATTTAGTGCGCTCTGTTAGGAGTACACGCTGGCTGGCTAGTTGGATTTAAATGAGTTGAATTTAAGCCCCTAGCCCTTGGGGGTCATGGGCGGCAGAAGGGGAGCGCGTACCAGGTGCCAGTCGCCCAGGGTGATGATAATTTCATAGCCAGAGTCCGGCGGAATAGGGACTTGCTGGCCGTTGCCCCAGGCGTAGTTTTCCGAGGGAATTTGGCTCCAGTCGGAGAGGGGCTTGCCCAGGTGGGGCGTGTAAAAGGTGAGGAGGATGGTATCGCGATCGCCCCCTGGTTGAATGATGTGGATGGCGTTGTTAGACAGGATTGGGGCAATGGGCTCCGTAGCCAGCGCCATTTTAAGGCCGGGATTGTAGTTGCCCCACAGCCCAGTCAAGAAGGCCGCAGCGATGGCTAGCCACGGCCCTAACAACCAGCCCCACTGCCACAGTTTTTGCTGAGCCTGGGAAATTCTGCCATAGCGGTACATCCCCATTACCCAGGGCAACAGCCAGCCCAGGCCGCCCAGCAACCCCAGCCAGCCGTAGGGGCGAAGGTCGTCGGAAATGAGTTCGCCGGGAGTCAGCAGCAAGGCCAGCGCCGCCGATATCAGCAACAGTGCCAGAACGCCAATGGCCCAGCTCAACCCAACAGCAATGCGATAGCGGCGGGGGGCACGAGATCGATAGAGTCGCCCGACGTGATCTAGCCCGACAGCGGCTAGTAGCGCAACGAAGGGGTAAAGTTGCAGCGAGTAGTACCAGGTGCGGGTGTCAAACAGGCTGAGCAACCCCAACAAAACCGCTGGATAGCCCAGCCACAGAGTTCTGCGACCCACCCATGGATTGCGCCCAATCAGCCAGGCACCCACCAGGGCAAACAACACCCACGGAAAGGTGGTGGCGGGAATGTGCCAGAGGTAATAGGTGAGCGTGGTGGTGGATTTGAAGGTGGCGGTGGTGGCGCTGTCAGCCCCGGCCTGGGAGAGCAGAATAACCTTTTCAAAGAGCTGCTTGAGGGGCAGTTGGCCGTAGCGAGCGACGCTGCGTTCTAGCCAGATGACGGAGGGAATGGCCCCAAACACCAGGCCATAATACAGGCCGATGTTAGTCAGGTGGCGGTGGGTTTTGTGGCCTCGAACCAGGTAGGGCAGTAGGGCGATCACCGGCAGCACAATCATCACGCTTTTGGCCAAAAAACCAAGGCTGAGGGCCATTCCCGCTACTATGCCCCAGCCCAGGCGTTGATGGGGC
>CAYUBC010000113.1:0-8721 GCA_964442885.1 uncultured bacterium
CTTCAGCTGATGGCCCGCCAGGGTGACGGAGAGATCGATATGGCTGTAGGGCGGCAGACTGTGGGTAAAGCGATCGATTAATCCGGTTAAGACCTGATTCAGCATTACCGGGTCGCTGTTGACCAGGGGGAGTTGGGGCGGCACATTGACCGTCAGCGTCAGGTTGCGACGGCTAGCCTGCTGTTGCCACAGGGGAATAGATTCCTGGAACAGGTGGTTCAGGGAAATGGCCGACAAGGGCGATTTGGGCTGCTTGGTCGATTCAGTTTCCAGCTCAACTGCCTTAAAAATTAGGTTAAAGCGATCAATTTGCTGGGTGCATTCCCGGTCAATGGATTGCAGCCGTTTCACAACCTCTGTAGTGATGTCTTTGCGCTTTAGCAGCGATCTCGTCAGGGTGCGAATTGTGGTCAGCGGAGTCCGAATTTCGTGGGCCATGGCCTTGAGAAGTTCGGTATCAATGCCGGGTTCTACTGGAGGAGGTGGCTCTGGTAGCGGAGGCGAGACATCGGCCACAAAGCCTGGCAAGCTGGGTAGCCTGGGTAGGTCTGGCCAGGGCGACTGACACCCCAGACGACCTGGTATATCCAGGGCGGCAAACTGCACCGCCGGGCTAGGGGTGTGCTGAGCGGCCATAGGCTGTAACCGCTGGCGCACCTGCTGCATGAGCAGATGGCTGTATTGGGTAACCAGACGGTAGTCTGGGCTAACGGGGGGAAATTGGTTGATGACCTGCTCAATACTGGGTAACAGAGCTGGGCGCACCTGGGCAATCCGCGCCCTGAGCTGCTGCCATACGGCCTGGGCTGTTTCTGGGTCAAAGGAAAATTGAAAGGCTGGATGGCCTTGAGCATCGTTGCCTAGGGTCAACACCAGGCTAAATTGGGCCGTCAGCAGCAGGCAAAACCGTTCCCGCGAGAGTGGGTCTTCCACAGCCAGGGGAACCATGTGCAGATCGCACGCCGCCGCTTTGCCATCCTTCTGCCCCGGCAAAAGGGGCCGGGCAACAGCCAGAATGCGCTCCAGGGGCTCTGGCACCAGCAGCCAGTGGGAGAGGGAGCGACCCATTAATCGGTCGGGCAACACCGGGAATGGCCCGGATAGCACAACTCCCAGAGGTGAGGCGTCCGTAGCCTGGGACGGAACACCAAGGACAGGCTGGTGCAGAAGCAGTTTGACCAGGGCGGCAATGCCTCCTAACCACTCCTGTTCGGCCTGGAGCCTGGCGGCGGCAATGGCATCTCCGTTATCTAGCCCTGCTGGGACAAACGCCTGAGAGAACCGTTCGCTACTACCTTCACTGGGTACAACATCGGCCCAGTCGGCGGCGGTTTGCCATTGACTCAAAAGCTGACTCAGGGATAGGGTCGGCTGCACCAAAATTCTTACCTGCCTCTGCATTGACACTGGCGTGGCGCTAGTATGCCCTGGCCACCAGGTGTAACAAGTGCTCTGCTTGTCCACTCAGCGATCGACTCGCCTATTACGAGACTACGGCGTTAATGCAGATTGGGGTATGGGTAGAACCGAACGTTACCCCCGCAATTTCCAATTTCCTTAACCAAACCAGTGAGAGGGTGACAGGCTAGCATCCGCCAGAGATGGAGGACTAGCCGCCCAGTGCTGACGCTGCTCTAGCAAGGCCGCTAACCCCTGCTGAATGAGTTGCTCAATATGCCGCTGCTGTTCGTCGGGATAGCAACTCGCTGGATCATCCAGGGAACAGGCTATCGTGCTCTCTACCGTGATATAAACCGCTGGTAGACGACTTAAAACATAGGCCATCAGTTTTTGTCGCAACTCTGGCATGGCCATAATCGGCTGTTCATGCCAGACCGCCGACGATTGCAACGCCTCATCAACTCTGGCTGAGACAATAGGCAATGTTAAATTGACAATAGTTTGAGACATATGGAGTCACTCCACAGGCAATGAGATGATTAAAGCAGGTAAAACAGAGGGTTTTAGCTAGGGATCGCTTTGAATCAAGCCAATTTGGTCAATTTCATGCCCTCTCGGAAGCATTTTGTGTGCCTAAATGTGGATTTTTCTGCCTTGAACTGGAGCGATTCCTAGCTTCTTGACGGGGCAATGAGTGAGCCTATTTCTATCATGACGAAGGTTGATATTCGCCATCCATAGGTCTTAATAAAAATTCTGTTTTTCTCGAGAAACACTCTCGCAGTCATAATAAATTGCGGGTGTTTCAACGGAATTTAATGGGCTGCTCGGCACTCATCTCTCTATTAATAATCTCTCTATGGATTATGGTTGGTTATGCGGTTGGGGGAAGGACGGTAGAGATTATGGCTAAGGTTGCTCTGGTCATCTGCGGTGGGTTTCATCCACCCAGCTACACAGCCCAAATCCTGGCTATCGTGGCCAGGGATCCGCTGCTTTGCCAGATGCCAGTGATCATGGCGGATGCCGTGCCGTTAGCGCCCCTCTCGGGTCAAGCATTGCGGGCAACTCTAGAGCGCTCCTTTGCACCGGAGGCGCTTGCCTCCACCAGGTCAGGAACTTGGCCTGAGTTGATCATTTGGGCCTTCAGCGCTGGTTGCCTGGGGGCGGCTGCTCTGGCCTATTACTGGCAGGGATACCGAGCCTCCGTGCGGGCAATGTTTTGGGTGGATGGCTGGGGCGTCCCCTGGGGTGGGGACGTGCCTCTGCATCGGCTCAGCCACGACCTCATCACCTACCGAGCTACCGGCGGGTTGGGGCTTCAGCAGACTGGGTTTGTAGCGACCCCCGCCGTGTCTCACCAGCGCCTGTGGCAAAGTCCCGAGGCGGTGCCGGGTCGGCAAGTGGGCCTGCCAACTGGTTCAGCGGCTAATCGGGCACAGTTACCTCAGCTACCTCAACGTTTGAACGCAGCGGAGTTTTTGTGTGGTTGGTCGCGGCATTATCTACAGGGCGTTTGAATCTACCGGGTTCTTGAGGCTAGTAGGGTACACAGGTCGCCCCAAAACCTGGCTTCCCAGGCAATAGCCTGTACCTCATGCGGCAAAGAAACGCTGTAGCTATGGCTAATTCTAAATATCCTATGCATGATCTGGCGAAGAGCTAAACCTGTGCTGCTAAAATTGTTGAATTAATCTGTCTCTGATGTGACAGCCCGTCGAGAATTCCCGCTGAACTCTTCCCCAATCACCCCCGACCCATCGTTGCCATGACCACTCCTGTTTCCACCCAAAGCAGTGTTCTTGTCCGTCGTGCTTCTGGGGCCTTTGCCCTGATTGATAGCCTGAAGCGCCACGGAGTTAAGCATATTTTTGGCTATCCAGGCGGGGCCATTCTGCCGATCTACGACGAGCTATACCGGGCTGAGGCCGCCGGAGATATCATCCACATCCTGGTACGTCACGAACAGGGAGCCGCCCACGCCGCTGATGGCTATGCTCGAGCAACGGGGCAGGTGGGGGTTTGTTTTGGTACCTCAGGGCCGGGGGCCACTAACCTGGTCACGGGCATCGCCACCGCTCAGATGGACTCAATTCCTATGGTGGTGATTACGGGCCAGGTGCCTCGTCATGCCATTGGCAGCGATGCTTTCCAGGAAACCGATATTTTTGGCATTACCCTGCCCATTGTTAAGCACTCCTACGTGGCGCGATCGCCGGAGCAAATTGCTCAGATTATCGCCGAGGCCTTTTACATTGCTCAAACCGGTCGGCCCGGGCCAGTGTTGGTTGACATTCCTAAGGATGTGGGGCTGGAAGAGTTTGACTACGTGCCGGTGGAGCCTGGTCAGGTCAATCTACCGGGCTACAAGCCCACCATCAAGGGCAACCCTCGCCAGATTAACCACGCGCTTCGCCTGATCCGCCAGAGCGAGCGGCCTTTGCTGTACGTTGGGGGCGGGGCCATTACAGCGGCAGCCCACGGCGAGATTGCTCGCCTAGCCGATTACTTCCAAATTCCTGTCACCACTACGCTGATGGGCAAAGGAGCCTTTGATGAGCACCATCCCCTAGGTCTGGGGATGCTGGGAATGCACGGCACGGCCTACGCCAACTTTGCGGTCAGCGAGTGCGACTTGTTAATTGCCGTAGGGGCACGGTTTGATGACCGAGTGACTGGCAAGCTGGATGAGTTTGCGTCACGGGCGCAAGTCATTCACATCGATATTGACCCTGCCGAGGTGGGCAAAAACCGCACTCCCCAGGTACCCATTGTGGGTGATGTTAAGCAGGTGTTGGTTAGCCTGCTGGCTCGGTTGGAGGAAGAGAATCAGCTGCCTCCTCCCAACCAAACCCTGCTCTGGCGAGAGCGGATCAGCCGCTGGCGGCGTGACTATCCCCTGGTGGTGCCCACCTATTCTGATGTGCTGTCTCCCCAAGAAGTGATTACCGAGCTGGGCCGTCAGGCTCCCCACGCTTACTACACCACCGATGTCGGCCAGCACCAGATGTGGGCAGCGCAGTTTCTCAAGAATGGGCCACGGCAGTGGGTCTCCAGCGCAGGCCTGGGCACCATGGGCTTTGGCATGCCTGCCGCCATGGGAGTGCAGGTAGCTCTGCCTGAGGATACGGTCATCTGCATCAGCGGTGACGCCAGTTTTCAGATGAATTTGCAGGAGCTAGGTACCCTGGCGCAGTACGGGATTGCGGTGAAGACGGTGATCATCAACAACGGCTGGCAGGGCATGGTGCGGCAGTGGCAGCAGGCGTTTCATGGTGAGCGCTACTCCTCTTCTAATATGGAAGTGGGCATGCCTGACTTTGAACTGCTGGCCCAGGCCTATGGCATCAAGGGCATGGTGGTGAGCGATCGCGACCAACTCAATGATGCTGTTGCCGCTATGCTGGCCTACGCTGGCCCGGTGCTGATGGATGTGCACGTGCGGCGGGATGAAAACTGCTATCCCATGGTGGCACCCGGTAAGAGCAACCATCAAATGCTGGGCCTGCCAGAGGTAAAGGGCCCCAGGGAGCCTGAAGTTCTGCACTGCGTTAGTTGTGGGCACGAAAACTTGCCTACTAGCAGTTTCTGCTCTCAGTGCGGCACTAAACTCTAGGCGGTGGCGGTCGTGCTTGGGCCGCTAGTTGGCCTGCCGCTGAGCCAACTTTTGGCAGGGTTTCAAACGCCGTTTTTTAGGGGATATGGTGCAATTTTTCAAGAATGCAGTATCCTAACCACAGTTCTATCTGTGGTGTAGGTCGGCTATGTCTGCGGCGCTTAAATCCTATGTTCCTCGTCCGACCCCGGATCAGCGGCCCAGGGCAAGACAACGGGCGCGAAACCCAGGCTTTACCCAGGCTGTTGAGTTTCGTGCTGAATTGGCCCAGCTTCGGCCTCTACCGGTTTCTGCTGAACCCAGCCCAATTTTGGTAGGGCTAAAGCAGTGTCATCTGGTTTCTTCAGTATTGGCGACGGCCCTGGTAGGGTTATCTCTGGCTAGCTATGGCGCATCAGTATATGTGGATCGGCAGTTAGAGCAGGCCACTCAGCGGCTCACCCAGCTGCAGCGGAATGAGCAGCAGTTGACCACCGCCAACGCTATCTTGACCAGTCACATGGCTCAACAGGCTGATTCCCCAGCTACGGGCCTGGAACCCCCTAAGCCCGACCATGTGATTTTTCTCCAGCCAGCTCCGGTTCGTCCGGCGACAGCGCCCAGCGCCGTGGTGCCGTCGCTGCCCTGGTTAAACCGACCTTCACCCATGGGCTATTGAGCCAGCCCTGCTAAGCTACTGCCCTAGCCCACCCTAGTCTGGGAATGGTTTTAAATCCTGGTTAACCTAGGCCGCCCAAGCTAACATCATAGTCTCTCGTTTTTGCTTCCTTGCCCATGGCTAGTTCTGCGTCGTCAGCCGCTACTCGTCTCCGTCGGCGGCGTCGATCCCGCCGGGCTAGCCCCAGGGTGGTCGATACCAGCCGCCGCCTGGTTTTAGTGTGGATCCTGCTCATGGTGGCCATACTGGCTCTGGCCGGCCGCCTGGTCTGGTTGCAGTTGGTGCAGAGTGATACCCTCAGCCAACTGGCCGAGCAGCAACGTCCGGAGGTCAATCAACCCCAGCCCTTGCGCTACCCGATTGTGGATCGCCAGGGCAACTTGCTGGCGGTTGATCGGCTAGTTTATACGCTTTACGGCCACCCTCAACTGTTTAAGCAACCGCCTGAGCAGGTGGCGGCGGCCCTGAGCCCGGTGCTGGAGATGCCCGAAGCGGAGCTGTTGAGCCAGTTTAGTGGCCAACCCACAGGTATTCGGGTGGTGGATGGCCTGGCCACTGAGGTGGCTAGCCGCATTCGCCAACTTCGGTTGGATGGGGTAGAACTTGTGCCCCAGCAGCAGCGGTTTTACCCACAGCAGGCCCTGTTTGCGCCCATTGTTGGGTTCGTTAATCTAGACGGTGAGGCCCAGGCTGGCTTAGAAGTTGCTAAGCAGGAACAGTTACTCTTGCCGGCCCCTGAACAGACCGATCCTGCCCTGGCGATGGCTCATTTCCAGAAGGCTAAGGCCAGCCTGCAACTCACCCTGGATAGCCGTTTGCAGCGGGTGGCTCAGCAGCAGCTAGAAGCGGTGGTTAGTCGTCACGGGGCCAAGCGGGGCACTGTGATGGTGATGGATGTTGACACTGGTGAGATGCTGGCCCTGGCCACCCTGCCCACCTATGACCCGAATCAGTATTACCAGGCTGACATTAACGCCTTTCGCAACTGGGCCGTCAGCGACTTGTACGAGCCCGGTTCGACCTTCAAACCCATCAACATTGCCATTGCCATGGAAAGTGGCGTGCTTAACCCCGATGAACTGGTTAACGATAGTGGCCAGATTCAGTTTGGCAAGTGGCGGATTAAAAACAGTGATTTTGCCACGGCGGGTGGGCGTGGCCCCATTTCCGTTACCGATGTGCTGAAGTACTCCAGCAATGTGGGGATGATTCGCATCATGCAGAAGCTGCCCCCCCAGGACTACTTCACCTGGTTGCAGACCCTTGGCCTCGACCAAACCTCTGGCTCTGACTTGCCCAATGAAGCGGCTGGACAGATCAAGGATCGAGAGCAGTTTATCCGCAGCAAGGTGGAACCGGCCACCACGGCCTTCGGCCAGGGATTTTCCCTCACCCCGATTAAAATGATGCAGTTGCAGGCCGCCCTGGCTAACGGGGGCAAGCTGGTCACGCCCCGCGTGGTTAGCGGTCTAGTTGCAGAGGATGGCACGCCACTGTGGCAACCTAACCATGCCAACCCGCCGCTGGTATTTTCTGCCCAGACCAGCCAGGCCATTATGACCATGATGGAGGCGGTTGTCGAAGAGGGTACTGGCGAACCGGCTCAGGTGGCTGGTTACCGCATTGGCGGCAAAACCGGCACGGCTCAAAAGGCGAATCCATCCGGGGGCTATGGCTCAGGCCGCATCACCAGCTTTGTGGGCATGTTGCCGGTGGATGATCCCCGCTACGTGGTGCTAGCCGTTATTGATGAACCCCAGGGCGATAATGCCTACGGCTCCACCGTGGCGGCACCGCTGGTTAAACAGGTAATTGAGTCGCTGGTCGTTTTGGGAGGGCTGCCACCCGCCGATCCAGCGGCAGCGGCAGGTGGCAAGGGGACGGACTGATTGGGGCAGCGGGCAAGGGAGCAGGGTGACGCAGGATCAAGCCAGCGGTAGACACGTTAGTGCCAAGCCCCGCAACCTCCGAGGCCAACCCGCAGCCGTAAGCCCCACTTATTGGTCAAAAATCGCCTGTTCCAGCTGTTGTAGCGCCGTCTCCAGATCGTCGTTGATGATTTGAATATCAAACTCAGGGGCCGCTTCGATTTCAATGCGGGCTCGCTGGAGGCGTTTTTCAATGGCTTCGTCGCTATCTTTGCCGCGCTGACGGATGCGATGTTCTAGCTCCGTCAGGGAGGGGGGCAGCACGAATAATTGCAGGGCATTGGGGAAACTGGCGCGAATTTGCCGGGCTCCTTCTAGCTCGATTTCTAAAATGAGCCAGTTGCCAGCCTCAATTTGTTGCAGCACAGCAGCTTTAGGAGTGCCGTAGTAGTTGCCAGCAAACTCGGCCCACTCCAGCAATTCATCGCGCTCAACCATGTCCTGAAACTGGTCACGGCTGACAAAGTAGTAGTCTTTGCCGTTGACTTCACCCGGTCGGGGATCGCGAGTAGTGGCTGAAATTGAGAGATGCAAAGCCGGATAGCGATCGCGCAGAGCCCGCAACAGCGTGCCTTTACCAACACCGCTGGGGCCAGTAAACACAATCAAGCGACCCAGGCGGGGAGGACTAAAGGACATGGGCGGCTCCAGGCTAGCGCTAGGCCGCTGATCGAGATCGGGAGATGAGGGAAAACTTACGGCCATGGCAGTACCGAGAGTCAGGATTAGTAGTGGGGCAAGGTTGCTAACGGAAAATTGGCGACAGATTCTTTATTGTATTCAAGGGTTGCAACTATGCAAGCTGAGGTAGGTCAAATAGCACAGTCTTCATATAGCGCTCGGCCCAACTTTCGCCAAAAGCTTTTTCAAGCACTCGACGAGTTTTGTCGTTTTGCTGTTGTTGAGTGCAATAGCGCCGCTGGCCAGCCAGAATAGTCTCGGTGGCGTCTGGGCTGGGCGGGGTGTGCTGAGCCTGCTGACAGTGCACCGTTAAGTAGTCAACAATGAGCTGCACAAAGGCGGCTTCCTCCGCCGGGTCAGCGGGGCGAATGAACCGGCAGTGGGGCGAAAAAATCGTTCCCCAGGCCGGTAGGTCGCGTTCCTGGCTAAAGGTAGGA
>CAYUBC010000113.1:8731-8994 GCA_964442885.1 uncultured bacterium
CGTAGGCTGTGGGTAGGGTCTCTGCCACGGGGGATAAATCGACGATCGCCGCGCTGATTTGGCCTCGCCCGCCCACTAAATCACAACCAAACATTGGCAGTGGATAGTCAGGGCGGGGAAACATAACGCAGTGCAAAATGTCTAAACTATTGCCTACCCGAGCCAGTTCAAGATGCAGTTTCCGAAACTCAGGGGTTTGGTAGCACTGATTTTCAATCATTAACCGTTCTCCCTCCAGCCGCCCTTCTACATAACCCAGATCG
>CAYUBC010000114.1:0-8940 GCA_964442885.1 uncultured bacterium
TGGAGGTGCCGCCAAAACTATGGGTGAAGTTGTTAACGTCGTAGCCTGCGCCCTGGGTGCGATCGCTGGTCACCATGCCCAAGCCCGGCAGATATTGCCTCACCTCTGGCCCCGTCGCCACGGTGCCCACTCTGGGTAAGGCCATGTTGGGCGGGGCATTGTTGCTGGGAGCGGCCACGGCGATGTGTTCGCCCCAGTTGCTATAGGCGGCCTTGGCGTTCAGGCTGGTGGAAGCCGATACTGCAATTACATCAGGATGGATAGCAAAGCCGCTGAGCCACTTAGTCGGCCCAGTTAGGGCATTTTGGGGCCATTGGGCTTCGTTGATGGTGCCGCTCAGGGGACGATTAGCATTACCCGCCGAAAACACAATCACGCAGCCTTTGCCGTTGCGGCCTTCGGTGGCGGCGCGGGTAAGGGCGTTGGTCATGCGCACTGTTAGGGGAAAGTAGTTAGACGCCGGTGACCAGCTACAGGAAATCACCGCTGCACCGCGTCGCATGGCCTCCCCAAAGAGTTGTTCAATGGAGGCATCGTCAATAAACCCGGTGGTGCGAATGGGCATAAACCCACAGCCAGGGGCCACGCCGACAATGCCGATACCATTTTCTTCGCCAATGGCCAGGCCCGCTACTGCTGTACCGTGATTTTCGTGGGCCTGCATCGGCAGGGGCACGGCGTCTTTATCTTTCAAGTCAATGGGGGCAACAATTTTGCCCACCCCTTGCAAATCGGGATGGTCTAAATCAAAGCCATCGTCGCTGATGGCGATGACCACGGAACGCGAGCCGCGGGTCAGGCTCCAGGCCGCTTCAGATTGAATGTGGGAGTTTGCAGAAAGATGACGTCCGCCATTGTGGAACAGGTGCCACTGCTGGGGGTAAAGGTCATCGCTGGGGCGATGGAGCCCGCTGATTTCAATCACCAGGTTGGGCTCAGCCACCATTACGGTGGGCTGGCTAATTAGACGGTTGGCCAGCTTGATGGGGTTTTCGGTAGCCGTGGGGGTAAGGCGGGTAATAAAGGTGTTGGGGATGCCAATGAGCGGCTGGGCGATCGCCAACCCCACCGCTGCCAGGGTGGCCTCCACTACCGCCATGTCGGTGTCTGGGGTAAACTGCACCGTAATCTCATCCGTCAGATACATCCAGGTTTGAGGACTTTCGACTAATCGATAGACGTGGCTGGCATACCGAACCGCAGGATGCTGCCGTGCCTGAGCAATCGTCTGCTCCAGGGCGGTCTCGTCCACATGCCATTCCACCAGTTGCCCAGCCGCCACGGCCCGCACCCCAATTGGGTTGAGATCGTTATGCAGCGTGCCTAACTCCTCCGGGTTGTGCAGGCGGGTGGTGAATCGAGTCTGTACTTTTTCTACTCGCAGCTCTTCACCGCCGCGCTGGATGATTTCACCAATCAGCGCCTCACGGGGGCCAGCTCCGGCAGACTCAGGCTCAGGTAACGCATCGCTAGACGAGAAGGTCATAAAAATCTAGGAAATAAATAGGAAATGTGAGTGGGCTTTTGTAGCGGAACTTTTGAGAAAAACTGGGGTCAAAGGTTAGGCACTTAAGCAAAACAGCCTAGTGCGTCATATCGAGATGATAAGATACCTCAGTATTTTTTATCTCAGTCCTCAATCCTTAATCCTTTGTGAGCCGCCATGGTCGTTGCAATGCGTTTTATTGTTCAGCCGTTTACCGGATTGTCTACAGCGGCCCTGGTGACGCTGTCTCTGGTGGGTGCGGCGGGTGGAGTATTGGTTCAGGGCGCTCAGGCCGGGGCCAACGCCGCTGAACTCGCCCAAGCCAGCGGTGGAGGCGTTGAAATTAGTCCGGTACAGCCCGGTAATTTGTCGTCTACCTCCCTCAGTGTTGAGGGGGCCAAGCAGTTAATGGCTGAGGCTGAAGCGGCCATCGCCAATCAAGATTTTGCTACCGCTGAAACCAAACTTAAATCGGCGCGAGACACGCTTAATCAGCTCTCCACCTACTATCAAGAGCTGGCCCAACTGTTCATTGGGGTAGACACCCAAATTAACCGCAGCAATCGCGCTAAAGCCCTCGAAACAGCCCAGATGCGAGACCAAGCCACCTACCAGTTGGCCCTGGTGTATCGGGCTCAAAATCAGCCCGACCAGGCCGTGCCCTTGCTGATGGAAATTCTCCGCAGCCAGCAGCCCACCCGCGACTTGGGCCAGCGGGCTTACCAGCAGTTGTTTGAATTGGGCTTTGTTAGCGAACCCTATGCTGGGCGGCCCGCCACCCCAGAGGATCCTGAGGCTGACTCTGAATCCTCCAGCCCAACAACGGGAGCTAGCTCCACCAGCCCAAACCCGCAGTAGTCGTGATAACCAAACCAGAGAACAGCGGCTATTAGGAATGTTGCCAGGGGTACGGCATAGCTTAATTCAATGCCCCGCTCTACCGAGAGCGCTCCTTTCAATGGCAAGATGGCATTGGAGCAATCCACAATCCACTGTTCGTTAACCTCTGCCCAAGGGAGATTCGTTTGCATGATTAGCCCAGACCAAGTGGCGACAATGATCAAGGCCAGCCTGCAAGACGCCGAGGTGCAGGTGCAAGACTTGACGGGGGGTGGCGACCACTATCAAGTCCTGGTGGTTTCGTCGGCCTTTGAGGGGCAAAGCCTGGTAAAACAGCACCAGCTTGTCTACGGTGCCGTTCGTGAGGCCATGTCCTCAGAGGCTATCCATGCGCTAGCCTTAAAGACGTACACCCCAGCCGATTGGGCTGCGGCCCAAAGCGATTAGGAATGGCCTGGTCTTTTGACGCCAGACCTCGCGGCACCCCCTAGGCTGGCAACAAAGAACCAGGAAAGAGGGCTGCCAGGCCCTTGAGTTAGAGTAGTGGTACGGGTTTGGGTTAAATCATTAGCTTTTGGAGGGACTGATTGAATGGACGGCTCAGTGAAAGAACGCATTGATCAACTGGTGCAGAGCAACGCGATCATGGTGTTTATGAAGGGCAATAAACTCATGCCCCAGTGCGGCTTTTCTAACAACGTTGTGCAAATCTTGAATAGTTTGGGCGCGCCCTTCGAGACCTTTGATGTACTGGCTGATGCTGAGATTCGCCAGGGCATTAAGGAGTATTCCAACTGGCCCACTATTCCCCAGGTTTACGTCAATGGCGAGTTTCTGGGCGGCTCCGATATTCTGATTGAGCTTTACCAGAACGGCAAGCTGCAGGAAATTGTTGAAGTAGCCCTGGCGTCCTAGAGCTATGGCTGACTCGTGGAATAGTGCCGCTGCACCGGCTGCGGCTGATGGGCTAGAACCAGGCAATCTTGATGACGCGGCTCTGGCCCTAGATCAGGCGGCAGAGCAGTCTGGTCTATCGGACGACCAGTACCGCCGTAAAATGCAGCGGCGACAGGATGTGCAGCAGCAGCGCCTGGCCGAACGCACCCTGGAGAAGGGGCTGATTATTGTCCATACCGGCAACGGCAAGGGCAAAACCACCGCCGCCCTGGGTATGGTGATGCGATCGCTCGGCCACGGCTATCGGGTGGCCATTGTGCAGTTCATCAAAGGGGCCTGGGAGCCCGCCGAAAAGGCTGTGCTAGAACGCTGGGCCGACCAGCTCACCTTTCAAGCCCTGGGCGAAGGCTTTACCTGGGACACGCAAGATCGCCAGCGCGATACCGAAACCGCCCAGCACGCCTGGCAAACCGCCCTGGGCTACATCCACAATCCCGATTACAGGCTGGTGTTGCTTGATGAGGTCAACATTGCCCTCAAGCACGGCTTTCTATCGGCAGAACAGGTCATCGCTGGGCTGGCCGAAAAGCCGCCCATGACCCATGTCATCCTCACCGGACGGGGTGCTCCCTCCGCCCTGATTGATGTAGCCGACCTCGTTACCGAAATGACCTTGATCAAGCACCCGTTTCGGGAGCAGGGCGTCAAAGCCCAACCCGGCATTGAATTTTAGCCATCTTTATTCATGGCCGAAGACCTTCTGCTTCCTCCCCATCGTCTGCGGCTGCTGCCCCAAAAAGCGGTGTTGATTGAATCTCTGGGGGCGCTGCTGGTTTCGGATGTCCACTTGGGTAAGTCTGAAACTTTTCAACGTTACGGGGTGCCTATTCCCAGCCAGGTCAATGGCAATACCCTACAACGGCTAGAAGCGCTTTGCACCCAGCACCGGCCTAATAGCCTGTGGATTTTGGGCGACCTTTTCCATAGCGCCGAGGGCATGGCCGATACGGTCATTGATGGCTGGCTCAAGTTTCTGGCCCAGACCCAGGTAACCGCCTACCTAATTCTGGGTAATCACGATCGCGGCCTTCAGGCCACCCTGCGGCAGCTTTCCATTGAGTGCTTTGTAGAGGCCGTGGATGCGGAAGGGCTGCTCTTTAGCCACGAACCCAGCCCCCTGAGCGACCGGCCCAACCTGTGCGGCCACGTTCACCCTTGTCTGCGGCTGGCGATGGGGTGCGATCGCCTGCGGTTGCCCTGCTTCCACTGGCAAGGCCGCCACAAGCGCCTCACCCTACCCTCCTTTGGGGACTTTACCGGCGGCTACGACATTACCCTGGCTGCCGACGACGTGGCCTACGTCATTGCCGACGACACCGTCATGGCCTTTGAGGGGAAGACAGGATAGGCTGGTCGTCTACAGGCCGCAACCCGCAACCCAAAGCGCTATGCTAGTCTGGTCAATTTTTTCCTGGACTCTCGTTATGAACCGGCCTACCTGGCTACTGATGATTGGCCTGTGCTGCGTGCTGAGTGGGGCAACGGTCGGCTGTCGGCGAGGCGAGCAGGCGGAGACGGCCCCAGAGCCGCCAGAAGATACCGTCATCTCTGGGGAGAATGGCGCTACACCACCCCCAGCTAGTGGGCCGCAACCCACACCGCCACCTACCGCCAGCCCGACCCCGCCTCCAGGGGCTGGCAGTCAGGGAACGGCCATCAATCCACCCCAGGCCGCTCAATTAATTGCCGATCAACCTGAATCGAGAATTAACCTGCGCTCTGGCCCCAGCACAGACTCCACCGCCAAGGGGTACGGGCTGGTGGGCGACCCGGTGCAACTGTTGCGCTCCACCAAGGCCAGCGATGGCACCTGGTACTTCGTCAAATTTGAGCAATCGGGGGCCGAAGGGTGGATTCGGGGCGATTTTATCAATACCGAAGGACGGGCTAAGCCTTTGGGCGATCGCGCCGCCCAAAGTGGCCAGTGTGAGGGGCTGCTAGAAGCTCTGGTCTTCACGGCTTACCACGATGCCAATGGGTTTCATCTGGTGCGGTTCACCAATCTAGAAACCCAGAGCACCTTCGACAGCCCCCTCAGCCGTCAGGGTAGCAACACCCAGGGGCAGCCGGTCTACACTGGTTCAGCCAGCCCCCCCACCGGCGGTAGCTACCCCGTACAACTCACGGATCTATCCAGCGGCAGCCCGCGGGCAGGTTCTGAAGTGGCGATTAGCTACAGCGACCTGACCGCCACGGGCCTTTGCAAGTAGCCAGGGGTAGACCGGTCACGACTGCCAACCTGAGGGCCAAGGAAGGGACAACCCGCTGGTAAGATGAGGGCGTTGATAGGTGTAACGGATAGCGACTATGGAACGAGAGTTAACCGCTGACGAGCAGCAAGAGCTAGCCAACCTGCGCAAAATCATTGAAAAGGCCGTTGCCGACGGCGTGCTGACGGAGGCCGAGCGGTTGCAAATTACGGCAGCCATGCGAGCCGATGGCCAGATTACCCCCGAAGAGCTGGAATTGGTGCGTCAACTGTGTAAAAAAGTGGCCTCTGGTGAGCTCCAGGCCGAGTGTTAACCCCGTCTCCTGCGGCGTGCGTCTACCCTGCTATAAACCGATTGAACCCTCCCACTGAACCGTTGCCCTCTCAAGTAGCCATTGTCCACGAATGGCTAGAAGCGCGGGCTGGCTCGGAAAAGGTGGTAGAACAACTGCTGGCGCTATTTCCCCAGGCGGATTTGTTTAGCCTGGTCAAGTTTCTATCGGCGGAGGCTCCCCCGCACCTACCGGCTCACACTCGCATTCATACCTCATTTATTCAGCAATTACCTCTGGCTAAGCAGCATTTTCGGCGGTATTTGCCGCTCATGCCCCTGGCCATTGAGCAGTTTGACCTGGCCGACTATGACCTAGTCATTTCCAGCAACCACGCGGTGGCCAAGGGGGTACTCACCCGTGCCCACCAGTTGCACATCAGCTATGTCCACACGCCAGTTCGCTACGCCTGGGACTTGCAGCACCAGTACCTCACCCAGGCGGGCCTGCAGGCAGGGGTGAAAGGAGCCCTGACCCGGCTCATTCTTCACTACCTGCGCCTCTGGGATCTGGCGGCAGCCCATCGGGTGGATTGTTTTGTGGCCAATTCTCGCTATGTGGCCCGGCGCATCTGGAAAACCTACCGTCGTCCGGCTACTGTCATCTATCCGCCGGTGGCCCTGGATCGGTTTTGTTGGCACCAGCCACGGGAGGATTTCTACCTGACGGTGTCTCGCTGTGTGCCCTATAAGCGGGTAGATTTAACCGTGGCCGCCTTCAATGAACTGGCAAAACCGCTGGTAGTCATCGGGGATGGGCCAGATTTAGAACGCTTACAGCATCTAGCTAAGCCCAATATCACCTTTATCAGGAACCCTACGGATGCCGTGGTGTCAGATTATATGGCCCGCTGTCGGGCATTTATTTTTCCGGCAGAGGAAGATTTCGGCATTACCGTGGTTGAAGCCCAGGCTTCAGGTGCTCCGGTAATTGCCTACGGGCAGGGTGGCAGCACAGAAACGGTGATAGAAGGTAAGACTGGGGTACTCTTTTCCCGGCAAACAGTTCATGACGTATTAAATGCGGTCAATTACTTTGAAACCCATCGAACAAATTTTATCCCTGAAATTATTCGTAATCATGCTGAAACCTTTTCAGAGCAACGATTTCAGCGGGAATTTTGGGCTTTTGTAGCCCAGAAGTGGTTGAAATTTCAGCAGGACGATGCATTAGAGTAATGTCGGTGATGCAGGAGTAGTGAGGGGCATGATGTTTCCTCTACAGCAAACGGTTAACCCGGTACTAGCTTCGTTGAAGCTATCTACCCGTTCTCTACCAATGATTGGGGTGCTGGCCACTGCGGATTTGCTGGCTTTAATCCTGGCGGGGGTAGTGAGTGTTTATGTTCGTTTAGCATTTAATGGTCAGTATCTACCCTCTTTATACTGGCAGTTGTGGCCTATTTTAGGAATTTTTTTGTTGGCCTATGCCGTGGCAGGTCTATATCCAGCGGTGGGCGTCAGCCCGGTGGATGAATTACGCCGGGTATTTTTGTCTACGACCTTTACGTATCTGGTGTTAGGGGCCGGTTTTTTCCTCACAGGAGAGGGCGAAACCTATTCTCGCGGCGTGTTTTTGATGGCCTGGTTTTTCTCGCTCTGCACAGTTTTGCTGGGGCGTTTGCTGGTGCGGCATTGGTTTGCCCGGCGGCCCTGGTGGGGCTATCCGGTGCTAATTTTAGGGGCCGGTCGAACCGGGGAAATGGTGATTCAAACCCTGCAGCGACAGCCTGAGTTTGGGCTAAAGCCCGTGGCCGTCCTCGATGACGACCCAAACAAGCGCGGAGAATTAGCGGGCATCCCGGTCATTGGGGCGCTGTCTGTGGCTCCAATGCTGGCCCGTCAGCGCGATATTCACTACGCCATTGTGGCTATGCCAGGAGTCCAGCGCGAACGCCTGCTCACCATTCTGGAGCAGCACGGCAATACCTTTGCCCATTTGCTGATGATTCCTGACCTGTTTGGGGTGGCTAGCCTCTGGGTTGGCGCTAAGGATTTGGGCGGCATCCTGGGGCTGGAGATTCGTCAGCGACTGCTGCTACCCGGCCCACGGATGACTAAGGCCCTGCTGGATGTTTTGCTGACGGTGGTGATTGGCGGTTGCCTACTACCCCTCATTCTGGTGATTGCGATTCTGGTCAAGTTCGACTCGCCGGGGCCAGTCTTCTATGGCCAAAAGCGTTTAGGGCGAGATGGTATTCCCTTCATTGCCTGGAAATTTCGCTCAATGGTGCAAAATGCCGACCAGGTTCTAGAAGCCTATCTCCAGGCTAACCCCACCCTGCGCTACCAGTGGGAGCGGGATCAAAAACTCCGGTACGACCCCAGGGTGACCTCCATTGGTCGGTTCTTGCGCCGCACCAGTCTGGATGAACTGCCCCAGCTCTGGAACGTGCTGCGGGGCGAAATGAGCCTGGTTGGCCCCCGCCCCATTGTGGGAGAAGAAATCCCCCGCTATGCCGAGAAGTACAAACTCTACACCCGCGTGCTGCCAGGGCTAACCGGGCTGTGGCAGGTGTCAGGACGCAATAATGTGTCCTACACCGAGCGGGTTAACTTAGATGCCTATTACGTCAGGAACTGGTCAGTCTGGCTGGATATCTATATTCTTTTAAGAACTGTTTGGGTGGTCATGACCGGCGATGGAGCCTACTAAATTATCGCAACAGTTATCGCAACGCCTTCAGCCTGGCCGATTATCCCTGGATCGACTGATTCTAGGTAGTTTGCTAATTTTGCCCTATCTCAGCTATGCCGGTCTGGCTGGGTTGGCCGTGGTTCTAGGGGTAAGCCTGAAGTGCTGGGGCCAGGCCATCTGGTACCTGCTCTACCGCCAGGGCTGGGTGCTGCTCACCGTCGGCATTGGCATCAGCGTGGTGATGTCACAGAATCCCACGGAGTCGGCCCTCCAGTCCCTCAACTTCTGGCCGTTTTTTGTGTTCTATGCGGCTATGGCCACGGCTATTGGCCAGTTTAAGTCGCCGCTGCCAGTGTTGCATAGCTGGGGGGTAGGGCTGCTGCTGGCGACCCTTCCCATTAGCCTTCGGGCGATCGCAGAGTTCTACCTCAAAGCCCCTGCCAGCGTCGCCCGCTGGGCCGCCCATCCCTGGTTTGCCT
>CAYUBC010000115.1:0-8909 GCA_964442885.1 uncultured bacterium
AGAGCTACTGACTTCCAATTCGACACCATTTTAAAGCTGATTCAGGAGGCCACCCATGACTGCTCCTAACGGCGAGAGTTTACAGGGCGACATTCTCGTGGTGGACGACACCCCCGACAATCTGCGGCTGCTGTCGGCTATGCTCACCTGCCACGGGCTGGAGGTGCGTAAGGCGCTAACGGGGCAGCGGGCCATTGCTGCGGCCCAGGCCGCCCCGCCCGATTTAATTTTGCTGGATATTAAAATGCCGGAAATGAGCGGCTACGAAGTCTGCCAGCGGCTTAAGAGCGAGCCAGCTACTCGGGATGTGCCGGTAATTTTTATTAGCGCCTTAGACGATGCGCTCGATAAGGTCAAAGCCTTTGGCGTGGGCGGGGCTGACTATATTACCAAGCCCTTTCAGGAGGCCGAGGTGCTGGCTCGCGTTGCCCATCAGTTGGGGTTGCGCCGTCTGCAAGCGCAACTCAAGGCCCAGAATGAGGAACTAGCCCGCTCTAACCAGGAACTAGAGCAGTTTGCGTCGGTGGTGGCCCACGATTTACAGCAACCGCTACAAAGTATTCTGGGCTACACTCGCTTAATTGACCTCAAGTATCCTGAAATTCAAGGCTCACCCGCTCAGCCTTACTTACAAAGCATTCTAGAGGCCAGCGACCGGATGCAACAGCTGATTCAAGATTGGTTAGCCTATGCCCAGGCTGGGCAAGCTCCGCCCAGCTTCACCCCTGTGCCGCTTAGCACCTTACTCGAACAGGTCATTCTTAACCTAAAAATCGCCCTGACCGAAACCGGGGCAACCCTGTCCTACGGTGAACTACCCACCATTCTCGGTAACGACGTACAGCTCGTGCAGCTCTTTCAAAACCTGATTGGTAATTCGCTTAAGTTCGCCCGTTCCGGCGTTCTGCCTAAAATTACCATTACGGTAGAGCCTCAGCCTGGGCAGTGGTTATTTGCCGTCCACGATAATGGTATTGGCATTGCCCCTGAGCATCTGGATCAAATTTTTGCGGCCTTTCATCGGTTACACAGTTCTAAGCTTTATCCGGGGAGCGGCATTGGTCTGGCTACCTGCCAAAAAATTGTGGAGCGCCACGGTGGCAACATTTGGGCCGAGTCGCAGCCTGGGGTTGGTAGTACGTTTTACTTCACCCTCAAAGCCGTTAGCTCCCCCACCTTAACTGGCGACCGACCTGAGATTTAGCCGCCTCACTGGTGACCGATCTGAGATTCCGTTAAATTCAACTAATCAGCTTGCATCCATCTCTAGCGCCGTTTTGAGTCTTTCCATGCCTACCGCCACCATTCTCTGTGTTGACAGCGAGCCCTCCCGTTTACTGGCCTTAAGGGCACAACTAGCCCAGGCCCTTCCCAATTGCCATCTGGCTGTGGCAGAAGACCCCAGGGCCGCCCTCGACCAGGTGGAGGAACTGGTGGGTAACGCCGCCGAGATCGCCCTGGTGATTGCGGGGTATGACCTGGCCAGGGGGCAGTGGTTAAATCGGGTCTATGAGTCCTGCCCGGAGGCGTTGACGCTGTTGCTGGTGGAGCCTGATTTCCCTCGGCTCGTACCAGAGGCTATTGCCCCTGGCCACCTTTACCGCTACCTGGCCACGCCCTGGGACGAGGTGGACTTCCAGCTCACGGTGACTCAAGCGCTGCGATGCTACCGCCAAACTCAGCAGTTGGCCCAGCAGCAGCACGCTCTGGGTGAGGCCCAACAGCAGATGGCTGGCCTCAATCAACAACTGCAAATAGCTCTGGAGCACCTCCATGACATGGAGCACCAGCTTGGCTCCCTAACGCAGGTGCTGCCAGAACGCCAGCAATTACTGAAGCGACTCTCAGATTTAGAGTTTGCTATCGATCAAGCCGCCATTGTGGTTACTACCGACGCCCAGGGCTGCATTACCGCCGTTAACGATCGCTTTTGTGCCATCTCTCAGTACTCCCGCGAGGAGTTAACCAGCCAGCCCCACCCGCTGATTAACTCTGGCTACCATCCTGAGGAATGGCTTCAAGATCCGTGGCAGACCATCCGCAGGGGGCAGGTGTGGCGCGGCGAAATTAAAAATCGGGCTAGAGATGGCTCAGAGTACTGGGTAGAGGCCGTCATCGTGCCCTTTGTCGATGAGCAGGGCCAACCGCTTCAATACCTGGCCATTTGCTTTGAAACCACCGAACGCAAGCAGGCGGAGGCCGCTCTACAGCAGAGCCAGAGGAGCCTTGCTGAGGCCCAGCGCATGGCTCACCTGGGCAGTTGGGAATTTGACCTGGCCACTCAGACGATTTCCTGGTCGGAGGAAATGTTTCGGATTTTTGACCTCGACCCTGCCCAGCCAGCCCCCACCTATGACCTTTGGCAGCAGATAATTCACCCTGACGACTGGTTAACGCTAGAGACGGCCATTGAGCAGGCGATTATCTACGGCCAACCCTACAGTATTGAGCACCGCATTACCCGACCCGACGGCTCCATCCGTTTCTTGCTGGGTAGGGGAGAGGCGGTTTTGAACGACCAGGGCCAGGTGATCAAGCTGATAGGCACCGGCCAGGACATCACGGCCATGAAGCGGGCAGAATTAGCGCTACAGGCCAGCGAGGCTAAAAATCGTGCTATTCTGGCCGCGTTGCCGGATATGGTGTCTGTTACCGATGTCCAGGGGCAATACCTGTATTTTTCCACCAACCAGTTTCAGGGGAAAGTTTTACCTGCAAATAGGCCGGATATAACCGGCTTAAACGTCGCTGACGTACTGCCCCCCGCCGCCGCCAGCCAGTATTTCGCTACTCTGGAGCAAGCCCTGGCCACAGGCACCGTGCAGACCTATGAACAGCAAATTCCCTTTAGCGATCGCATCCAGTACGAGGAGGTGCGCATTGTGCCCCTCACCGAGGAGCAGGTGCTCTGTATGGTGCGGGATATTAGCGATCGCAAACAAGCTGAACTCGCCCTGCAAGAGAGCCAGCAGTTCATTCAGCGGATTACAGACAGCTCGCCTAACGTCATCTATATTTATGACCTGGCCCGCCAGCGTAATGTTTACGTCAACCGCGAAGTGTTGACTTTTCTGGGCTACACCGCAGAGGAGGTCACCGCCAGGGTAGATCAGTCAATCGCTAGCGTGATGCATCCGGATGACCTGGCCGCGGCCATGGCCCACTTTGACTACCTGGCTGCCCTTCCCGACGGTGCCATTGCCGATTTTGAATACCGTATGCAACATCGCAGTGGCGAATGGCGCTGGTTCTCTAGCCGCGACACAGTATTTGCCAGGGATGCCGAAGGCCAGGTGACGCAAATTTTGGGCAATGCCCAGGATGTTACCGCGCGTAAACAGGCAGAAGCGGCCCGTCGTGACAGTGAAGAGCGCTTCCAGCGGCTGGCCGAAAACTTGCCCGGCGTGGTGTATCGCTATGTGCGCCACGCCGATGGTAGCGATGCCTTTGACTATATTAGCCCTGGCTGTTACGCCATCTATGGCGTTGATGTGGCTACGGCGCTGGCCGATACCCAGGCCATTTGGGCCAAGGTACACCCGGAGGATGTGCCATTGCTGGAGGCTGGGGTAGCGACTTCCATGCAGAACCCAGAGCGGTTGTATGAGGTTGAGCATCGGATTATTACTCCCGCAGGGCAGGTTAAGTGGTTGCGGGCCGCGACATCCGCGCCTCGTACAGGAGAGCAGGGAGCCCTGGTTTGGGATGGCTTTATCTATGACATCACCGAGCGCAAACAGGCCGAGCTAGAGCTTCGCCGCAATCGCGACCTGCGGGAGGCGTTTTTCAATGAATCTGCGGATGCCCTGTTTCTGGTGGATAGCCAGACCCTCCTCATTACCGACTGTAATGAGCGCGCCGTTGCCCTGTTTGAAGCTGACACCAAGGCAGATTTGATTGGCATTGCAGGCAACAGCTTGCAACGTCAGCCCTTTACCGTGGAGGAACTTAACCACATCAGTCAGGACATTACTCAGATGGGCTTCTGGAGCCGCGAACTTGAGTATGTAACCTTTAAGGGGCGTTGCTTTTGGGGCAACACTGCCGCCAAGCCAATTGCCGTTGCCGATGTGGCCTTTACGCTGGTGCGCGTTACCGACATCACCGAGCGCAGGCGCATTGAAACCCAAATTCGCCAGAGCGAGCAGCAGCTTCACATGACCCTGGCCTTTACCGGCATTGGGGCCTGGAGCTGGCATCCGGCCTCGGGCGAGTACTCCTGGACAGGCAACATGGAGTCCATCCTGGAAATTCCGCATGGGCTAGACGATATGTATGAGGTCTGGCGCAGCCGCATCCACCCCGATGATGTCGAGCGGGTTGACGCCACCATTGAATCGGCGATTATGACGGGTTTTCCCTTTGTGGAAGAATATCGTTACCAGCGGTTGGACGGTCGCACGCTTTGGCTATGGGTGCGTGGCAAGGGCGTTTATAGTGAGTCTGGCCAACTTGAGCGTGTGCTTGGTGTAATACAGGATATTACCGAGCGCAAACAGATCGAAATGGCTCTCCAGCAGAGCCAGGAACATCTGAGTTTGGCGGTAGGCCTGGGCCGCACCGCCATTTGGAATTGGGAGTTTGCTACTGGCCAACTGGTCTGGAACAGCGTGGCCTTTGAAATTTTGGGCTACCAGCCTGACGCCTTCGAGCCCACCTACGCAGATTGGCTGCGGGCCGTTCACCCCGATGACCAGGCGGCGGCAGAACAGGCGGTTGAGCAGGCTATAGCCCAGCATCAACCCTTTGCTATTGAATACCGGGTTTTCTGGCCAGATGGCACCCAGCGCTGGATTATGGACTGTGGCCGGGGAATTTATGATGCCACGGGCCAAGCGGTGCGGGCCGCAGGCATTATGCTCGACATTACCGATCGCAAAACTGCCGAGCTAGAACTGCAACAGCGTGAGGCCCAGATGCAGGCTATTGCGGCGAATCTGCCTGGCTATATTTTCCGCACCGTCATTGAAGCCGATGGCCAAATTACCATTCCCTACATTAGCGATCAGGTCGAGACCATTTTTGGCGTCTCTAAGGCAAATCTTCAGGCCAACCCAGAACTGGCCTTTGAGCGGCTGCATCCTGACGAAGTGGCGATGGCCCAGGCCATCCTAGCCAACCCTCAGCTTGACCAGGTTCCAAAATACCTGGAACTCCGTGTGCTGCAACCCACCGGTGAGTGGAAATGGATAACGACCTTCCTGGAGTTTAACGCCACTGAGGATGGCCGCACCATTATTGACGGGGTTAGCCTCGACACAACCGAGCGGAAACGCCTGGAACTGGCTCGGCAGCAGGCCGAACAGGCGTTGCAGGAGAGTGAAGCCCGTTTCCGTCGCATTGCCGAAACCGTGGAGGAGGGCTTTTTCGACTTTGACCCAGTAGCCGGTCACTATACCTACCTCAACCCGGCCTGTGCCAGGATTACCGGCATTGCCGACAGTGACTTTGTTTATGCAACTACCCTGCTAGAGCACATTCACCCTGACGACGTAGAGCGCATTGCCACCGCTCTACGGCGACAAGTCGAAGGGGAAATTTTCGACCAGGACTATCGCTTCTGCCGTCCCGATGGCGAGGTGCGGTGGCTGCGCTCCCAGGGGTTTCCCCTGCAAGATGAAACCGGCCAGATAGTGCGCGTGGTGGGGACGGTGCAAGATATTACCGAGCGCAAGCTGGCCGAAGCCGCCCTTCGCGACAGCGAAACCCGCTACCGCCGCATTGTAGAAACCGCCAACGAAGGGATTTGGGTGATTGATGCCAACAGCCAGACCAGCTTCATTAACCCCAAAATGGCGGCCATGCTGGGCTACAGCCTTGAGGAGATGCTGAACAAGCCGCTGACTGACTTTATGGATGCGGCAGGACAACAGCTTGCTGCGGAAAACCTGGAACGGCGGCGGCAGGGCATTAGCGAACAGCACGACTTTAAGTTCAAGCACAAAGATGGCCGCGATGTGTGGGCATGGATTTCGACTAACCCCATTTTTGATGAGGCCCAGCAGTATGTGGGGTCACTGGCGATGGTTACCGATATCACCGAGCGCCGGGCTACCGAGCTAGAACTGAAACAGCGTGAAGCCCAGATGCAGGCCATCGCGTCTAATATCCCAGGCTTTTTGTATCGGGCTGTAATTGGGCCAGAGGGGCAAGTTTCCCTGCCTTATATCAGTGAAAAGGTAGGCGCTATCTTTGGGTTTTCCCAGGCGGAAATGCAAACTGACCCAACCGCCAGCTTTCAGCGCCTGCACCCTGACGACCTGGCCAGAGTGCAAGCCGCCATAGCGGCTGGGCCTCAAACCAGCGGCTCGGCTCGCATGGAGTTGAGAGTGCTGCATCCAACCGGCCAGTGGCGATGGCTGAGCGCCGCCTACCAAATTCACCAAACTCCCCAGGGGGACACCGTTTTTGACGGTGTTTGTCTGGATGTTACTGAAACCAAGCAGCTTGAGCTAGAGCGGCAGCGGGCTGAACAGGCGCTACGGGCAAGTGAGGCTCGCTATCGGCGCATTCTTGAAACCGCCAATGAGGGAATTTGGATTATAGATGCCGACAGTTTGACGCAGTTTATTAACCCTGAAATGGCGACCATGCTGGGCTATACCCTAGACGAGATGCTGGGCCAGTCGGCATTTGAGTTTATTGGCAACGCCGAGCAAGGGTTAGCAATGCAGAAGATTGCGGAAATCCAACAGGGCATCAGCCTCAAGCTGGACTTTAAGTTGCAGCACAAAACCGGAAGGGCCGTATGGACGATGTTGTCGGCCTGCCCCATCTTTGATGGGGCGGGGCAGGTTAATAGCATTCTGGGCATGTTCACTGACATTACCGAGCGCAAACAAACGGAATTGGCCCTTGCCCAGGCTCAGGAACGCTACCACTGGGCCACCCAGGCGGCCAAGGTCGGCGTTTGGGAGTGGAACCTCAAAACTAACGCCTTCTATCTTGACCCCAACGTCAAAGCGCTACTGGGCTATGCCGATTATGAAATTGCCAACGACCTGGAGCAGTGGGTGACCTACGTTCATCCCGATGATTTAGAACCGGTGCAGTTGGCGGCCCAGGCGCATATTGAGGGTAAAACCTCTGAGTATGTCTTTGAGCATCGCATGCTGCACAAAGATGGCTCTATCGTGTGGATTTTGGTGCGCGGGAAAATTCTATACGATGACCAGGGCCAGCCCGACCGCATGGTTGGCACTGACGCCGATATTACGACGCTAAAACGGGTTGAACTGGCCCTACAGCAGCTCAACAATGAGTTAGAACAGCGCGTGCAAGAGCGCACCCAGGAACTGCAAAAATTTGCTGCCCTGGTGGAAAACAGTAGCGACCTAATTGGCATGGCCACCCTAGAGGGTGAGGCAATTTACCTCAACCAGGCCGGAAATCAGCTGTTAGGGGTAGCTTCTAATGACCTGGTGGGTCAGTCTGTAACCACGGTCTTGTCGCCCTCCGATCTAACCCGGTTTACCCAAGAAGCTGTACCCACCGCCCTACAACACGGCTTTTGGCAGGGAGAAGCCTGCTTCCGCCATCTGCAAACGGGAGAAGCCATTACCGTGGAGCAGGCGATCTTTATCATTTGGGATAGCCAAACCAACGCGCCCCTCTGCCTGGCCACCATTTGCCGCGACATTCGCGATCGCAAGCGTGCCGAGCTAGCCCTACAGGAAAGCGAAGCGCGGTTCCGACAGATTGCGGAAACCATCCAGGACGTATTCTGGATGACTACCCCCGACTCTGGTGAGGTGCTGTACGTTAGCCCCGCCTTTGAGCAAGTTTGGGGCCTGTCCTGTGAGGAACTGTATCAGTCTCCGCGCGCCTGGGTTGAAGCCATTCACCCCGACGACCGACCGGGTGTAGAGGCCCTGCTAGCATCTGACGCCAGCAGGGGCTATGACAGAGTTTACCGGATCGTTCATCCAAATAGTGACGTACGGTGGATCCATGATCAGGCCTTTCCGGTGTTAAATCAGGCGGGCACCGTCTATCGTTTGGCGGGCGTAGCTAAAGATATCACTGATCGCAAACAGGCCGAACTGGCTCTGCAAGAGAGTGAAGTGCGCTTTCGTCGGTTATTTGCCGCAACGCCCACGCCCATTCAAGGCTATGACAAAGATCGCCGGGTAATTTTCTGGAACCAGGCCAGCGAGGCTATCTACGGCTACACCGAGGCCGAGGCCCTGGGGCAACGAGTTGAGGATTTGATTATTCCGGAACCGCTGGCAGCCGCTGTTTTGCCTGCAGTCAACGCTTGGATTGCTGGGACAGGTGAGCCGCTACCCAATGGAGAGCTACAACTGCGACACAAAAGCGGCGATTTAGTTCAGGTCTACTCCACCCACGTCATGCTGCACGGCTTGCAGGGTGAGCAGGAATGGTACTGCATTGACGTTAACCTGCGCGATATGAAGCAGGCTGAGCTAGCCCTGCGCGACAGCGAAGAACGGTTCCGCCAGATTGCTGAAACCATCCAGGAAGTCTTCTGGATGACCACGCCCGACTTCAGCAAGACCATTTACACTAGCCCCGCCTTTGAGTCTATCTGGGGGTTTTCTGCCGAGGTGGTTTATCAGAATCCAGGGACATGGCTGCAGACCCTCCACCCTGACGACCGGCCCCGCATGATGAAGGCGATGGGGTCTCCATTGACTGAGAGCCGCGATGAAACTTACCGGATTATTCGCCCCGATGGGGAAGTGCGCTGGATTAACGACCGGGTTTTTCCGGTACGTAACGAGGCGGGTGAAGTTTACCGCATAGTTGGGTTAGCCAACGACATTACCGAGAGCAAGCTGAGCCAGCTTCGCCTGCAAGACAGTGAACAACGGTTTAGGGCCACCTTTGAACAGGCCGCCGTGGGCATGGTGCAGGCGGATTTAGACGGGCACCTCTTGCGGGTTAAT
>CAYUBC010000116.1:0-7673 GCA_964442885.1 uncultured bacterium
TAAAGTTTTGAAGATTAAAGGTAGTAAATATATGCCCAGCCCAATGGCAAAGGTAAGGGCCGCCACCGTCAGAATGGCGTAGAGCAAGGTTTTGCTAAAGCGGTCAAATTTGCGGGTCAGGGGGGTGACCAGCACGCTACTCTCGGTCATAAGCTTGGAGATGCGCCCGGTTTCGGTCTCCAGACCAGTGGCGACCACCACCCCTTCGCCCTGCCCAAAGGTGACAAAGCTGCCAGCGTAGGCCATGTTAGAGCGGTCGGCCAGGGGGGTGTCGGCGGCTAGGGTCGAGCATTCTGGCTGCTTTTCGACCGCTACCGATTCCCCCGTCAGAGCAGACTCGTTGATTTGCAGGGTGCGGCCTCGCAACAGGCGCAAGTCGGCGGGCACCTTGTCTCCAGAGTTGAGCAACACAATGTCGCCGGGTACCAGATCCCGCGAAGATACCTGCTCGGCACGCCCATTCCGCCGCACCAGGGCGTTGGTTTCTACCGACGCCGCCAGGGCCGAGATGGCGCTTTCGGCCTTAGATTCCTGAACAAAACCAATCACGGCATTGATGACCGTGACTCCCCAAATCACCCCGGCATTCACCCAAGATCCCAGCAGCGCCTTCACCAGACCAGCCACCAGCAGAATGTAGAGCAACGGCTGATGAAACTGAAGCAAAAACAGCCATAGGGGATGCTTGCCGGCTTTGCCTTTGAGTTCGTTAGCGCCGTACTGCTCTAGCCGCTGTTCGACCTCTGAGCTGGACAACCCCGTTGTCGGATCAACGGCCCAGTGCTGAGCGATCGCCTCAGCCTTGACCTGATGCCATATCATCGAGTCTGAGGAAAATTTTGCGGTCGTTGGCTTCTGCTCAGCCATCGCTCCTCCTCCAATGTAAGGATAGTGATTTAGGGTGAAGACATCGGGGTTAAATTACCGGTAGAGCGGCTGCATCGATTGCCCTGAGGCGAACCTAGCTCCTCAAACTTTAGTCAGGTAACCTTAAACCCTTAAGTAGATCTTTAGACGGTTGACGCTGCACTCTGCCTCTACACCAAGAGATATATAGACAGGGTTCAACCATTGAAATCCCCAGCAAGGGGCAGATGTAGGCTATCCTAACAACCGTATTTGGGGCCGGGGGGAATAGCCATGATGCAGGACGTTGAGCAGGTATCGCTACAGTCTTTGCTAGAAGCAGGTAGCTTTGATGAGGCCCGGTCAGTGCTGATTCCGATGCAGTCGGCGGATGTGGCTGAGGCTATTGATGAGTTGCCGGATACCTATCAGGCGGTGGCGTTTCGGCTGTTGCCTAAAGACGAAGCCATTGAGGTTTATGAATATTTACCAGCCAGGGTGCAGCAGAGCTTGCTGACGGAATTTCGGCATCCCGAAGTGCTGGAAATTGTGGATCGGATGTCCCCCGACGATCGCGCCCGCCTGTTTGATGAACTCCCGGCCAAAGTAGTGCGACAACTGCTATTACAGATGAGCCCGGCTGAGCGCAACGTCACGGCGCTGATTCTGGGCTACCCGGCTGACAGCGCCGGACGGCTGATGACCTCAGAGTTCGTTACCCTGCGAGAAGCCCTGACCGTGGGCCAGGCCCTAGATCGCATTCGACGCCTAGCCCGTAGCTCGGAAACGATTTACACCCTCTACGTCACCGATGACTTCCGCCACCTGATTGGCACCCTGTCGCTGCGGGATCTGGTGGTGGCCCAGCCTGAGCATTCAATCCAGGAAATCATGACGCGGGAAGTAGTGTTTGTGCAAACTGACACCGACCAGGAAGAAGCCGCCCGCCTGATTCAGCGCTACGACTTTCTGGCCCTGCCTGTGGTAGATCGCGAACAGCGCCTGGTGGGCATTGTCACCATTGATGATTTGATGGATGTAATTGAAGCCGAGGTGACTGAGGATATTTACACCGCCGGCGGCGTTCAGAGCGTCGGGGATGAATATTTCAAAACCGACCTGCTCACTGTAGCTCGTAAGCGGGTCGTGTGGCTGCTGGTGCTGCTGGTTACCAATACGGCCACCAGCGCCGTCATTAAAGGACAGGAAGAATTGCTCCAACAGGTGGTGATTTTAACCGCCTTCATCCCGCTGCTGATTGGGGCGGGGGGCAATGTCGGGGCGCAGTCCTCCACGGTGGTAATTCGCGGTCTCAACACCGACGAGGTGCGACCTTCCCAGATGGCCAAAATTGTCGGGCGAGAAACCCTGGCCGGGCTGCTGCTGGGGCTGCTGCTGGGCACGGCGGTTACCCTCTGGGCCTACTTTCTGGAGCGCAACTTTGGCGTAGCCCTGTCAGTGGGTCTAAGCCTGATTGCCATCTCAGTGATTGCCACCTTTGCCGGGGCATCGCTACCCTTTGTGTTTAAGACTCTGAAGTTTGATCCAGCCCTAATGTCGGCCCCGTTCATTACCACAGCCGTGGATGTTTTGGGCGTGCTGATTTATCTCAATATCGCCCGGCTGATTTTGCAGATTTAGTCTTGGAGCATTCTAGGGAATAAATCATCCAGCTGATTGCCCTCTCCCCCTCAATCCCCCTCTCCCAAGCTTGGGAGAGGGGGAGGCCAGCCTCAAAGTCCCTCTCCCAGTTTTGGTAGAGGGATTTAGGGTGAGGGATAGCTTGGCCATGGATAACTTATTTATTGGACTACTCTTAGCGAGTCGATCCTATCCTCTCAGGTCTAAAGTACCATTGAGAAGATTCCTACTAAAGTTTTCGTTTCGCCTAAAACTGGCTATCATTGCCGATTAAGCAGACAGGTTGCGCTTCTCCAAGCGTAGGGTTTGACCTTCCTGGCTGCGTCAGCCCAGGTACAGGTTTTCGTTAGTTGTTTAGGCTCCACCATGATTAGCGCGGTTATTCCTCCCCAGCCCTTACCCCAGCCTCAACCTCCGGCCCCGGCCCCGGTTTCGGTGCGGGAAATGGCCGCCGCTGGCTACTTTCGAGCCATTGCGCTGTGGCTGAACGAGCCCCTGGTGAGTCAGGGAATCTTCGTGCAGGTGCAGGCCGACAAACGCCCCGGCTGCCTGCAACTGATCGTGGAATTTGAGCGTTCTCCCATCCAGGATCGGCTGGTGCGGTTTCTGTGCCACCGCATCTGGCAACTCAACTCCGAACTCATTGAAGGGATTCACATCCTGGCGCACCCGGTGGGCTTACAGCGCACCCTCTGGCAGCAACGAGTGAGGATTGTTACCCCTGCCCTCAAGCGGCGCAAAGCGAATGAGCAAATTGCCCAGGCCACTCGCCTGGGGTCACCCCTACCGCCGCAGATTCACGCTAAACAGCCTCGCGCTTTGCAGGATGCCACTCAGCGCCTCAAAACCCTGCGAGCCTTTGTGCTAACTGGGTCGGCGGTGGCGGCCTTTCTGCTGGGCTGTGTACTCGAGGTCATGACCTCCGGGCCGTCGCCAACCCTGCCCTCCTTTACAGGTCGCACCAGTGGCGATCACGCCAACCCGGCTCACCAGCCGACCGCTCCAACTTCAGAAGACGCGCTAGATGCCGCGCCAGCCATCACCCCAGAGGCCCCGACTAACCTGGTCGGTGCCCCACCGGAGCGCGGCCCCACCACGGCCCCAGCGGCCTCTAAGCCGCCCTCGAATCGGCCTACGGTAGTGGATACGGCTCTGGAACCAGTCGGGGTTATTTCCCACCAAAAAGCCACGCCGGTACCGGCTGATCAGGTGACGCTGCTGTTTGGCGGCGACATTTCTCTGGATAGCCTTGACTACTCAGCCCTAGAGGAGGAGGGTGGCTTTTTCGCTGAGGTCGAAGATTATTTCCAGGCCGATGTCTCCATGGTCAACCTGGCGACCCCCCTGGCCACAGCGGCCACCAGTCTTAACGAAGAGCTATACCAAAAAACTCGTCCCGATGCCGTTGAGCTATTGGTAGAGAGCGGCATCGACATCGTCAATTTAACTAACAGCAACCTGATGCAGTACGGGGCTGAGGGGCTGTCAGAAACCCTCACCGCCCTGGACAGCAAGGGGCTGTATCGCGTGGGGGCAGGACGCAACGCTATGGAAGCCCGCCGCCCGGAAATTCTAGACGTTAAAGGCAAGCGCATTGCTTACCTCAGCTATGCCATGGGCGGGGACGATGCCGCTATGGACACCAGCGCCCTGAAGGAGCGGGCTAAATCCGACGACAAGACGGTTGCCAAGGAGTTAGAAAACTTCAAGCGCTCTACCGCCTTCAAAGACCGGGCCGGGTTTAACGCCCAAAACATGCCCGAAATTGTGGCCGACTTGCAGGCCATTCGCGACGATGTGGACTGGATTGTGGTCAACTTCCGGTGGGTTGAGCACCTGGATGAAAAGCCTAACTTTGTGCAAACTAACCTGGCCCGTCTGGCCATTGACCAGGGGGCAGACGTAGTAGTGGGCTACCATCCCACGGTGATTCAAGGGGGCGAAATCTACAAGGGGCGGCCCATTGCCTACTCCCTCGGTGACTTTGTCTTCAAAGCCGACCAGCCGATTGAAGACCAGGACTCGGCCATGCTCAAGGTTTCTCTTCAGGAAGACAAGATGAAGGTGGAGTTTGTGCCCGTGCGGGTGCGCGACTCTCGCCCCAAAACCCTGACCGGCAAAGAAGGTGAGGATGTGCTTCAGCGCATCCAGCAGGCATCGGCTCAGTTTGAGGCCCCCATCCCCGCTGCGGTGGAATTGGATCTCAAGGCTCCTGCCCTGGCCCCCGCAGAAACCCCGGCCCCAGACAGCCCCTTCGTTACCCCAGAAGCCGACCAAACCCTGCCCCTGGAGCCAGACTCCAAAGTCGATCCAGACGCGTTGGATAAGCCCGGTCTAGATAAACCTGGCACTGAGGAACTCACTCAGCCCAGCCAGCCTGAGGCCGCTGAGTCTGACCCGGCCAAGCCCCTACCAGAGGTTGACCTGCGCCAGCAGATCGACGAGCTGCAAGAGTGGGGCCCCAAACTTGCGCCTCAGCAGCAGGAGTTTCAGCCCATTCCTCAAAATCGCTCTGGAGCCACCATGGGCAACCTGGACGCCCAGGCCCCTAACGTGCTGCGTCAGTTCATGGTTCCGTTGAATAACCCTGCCAAAGCTAGCCCGGTCACTCCTCCTGCCGCAGCCGACCCCTGGACAGACAACGTGCCAGCCATGCCAACCCCAGAGGCCACGCATGCTCCAGCCGCCCCTGAGACCGAGGAAAAAGCCGCCCCCACGTCCCCAACAGAAATAGCGCCCGATCAGGTCGCGCCCGATCAGGTAGAACACTCTACCCCTACGCCCTCGGTAAAATCCACTCTTGAGACCGAGGAAAACGCCGCTCCAACTTCCCCGGCAATTCCTGCCCAGGCCGAGCCCTTAGTGGGGCCACTGGGCACGGTAGATGACTCTGAAAACGAATCCGTTGCCTTGGGAACCAACTCAGCGCCAACCAACCCAACCCCAGAGACCCAAGCTCATTAACCTGAGCTTGGCCATCCAGGAACCCACCCCTGCCCCTCCCAGGAGGGGATGCCCCGCCAAAATCTAAAATCTAAACCTGACCCACCCCTACCCCTCCCAAGAGGGGAATCCAAAGTTGTCAATCATCAGGCTACGGTTAAGGATCGGGTAAGCTTCACCCGGTGACGAATAACCTGTGATAACGTCTAGGCGTTGATGTCTTGAGGTGAGCTGTGTTTGCGATCGCCCTTAAAGCAGACCCAACCCCAACCTATGTTTTGTCGGATACCGAAACCGCCTCCCGGCTTGAGATTGTGCCTGAGCGCGGCGGCATTGCCACTCTCTGGCAGGTGGAGGGTCAGGAGATTTTTTATTTTGATCGCGATCGCTTTGCTGATCCCTCTCTCTCGGTGCGGGGTGGCATTCCCATTTTGTTTCCCATTGCGGGTAACTTGCCCGACAATCAGTACAGCCTTGATGGCCAAACCTACACCCTCAAGCAGCACGGTTTTGCCCGCGATTTACCCTGGCAAGTGACCCAGCAGGCCGTTGCCGATGCCGCCAGCCTCACCCTGGAGCTAACCAGCACCGAAGCCACCCGTGCCCAGTATCCCTTTGACTTCAAACTGGCCTTTACCTTTGAACTGCACGGCCACAATTTGGTGTTGCGGCAGCAGTTTACCAACCTGTCTGCCCAGCCCATGCCCTTTTCCACGGGGCTGCATCCCTACTTTTTGGTAAGCGACAAAACCCAGCTTGAGTTTGCGATTCCCTCTACCGAGTTCCGTAACCATATTGCCGGTGGGGTAGAAACTTTTGGGGGAAGCTTTGACTTTAGCCAGCCCGAAATCGACATTGCCTTCCAAAACCTGACCGCCCAGTCTGCGACCGTAACCGATCACCACCTGAAGCGGAAACTTACCCTGTCCTGGAGCGCCGACTACACCAAACTCGTATTCTGGACGGTGCAGGGCAAAGACTACTACTGCCTGGAACCCTGGACAGCCCCCCGCAACGCCCTCAACAGCGGCGAAAACCTGCTGATTTTAGACCCTCAACAAACCCTAGAAACTACGGTTCAGATGGCCGTTGATTTTCTGTAAATTTGCAAAGACAAAACATTTGGGCGCTTACATTAAGGCATGAGTATCGTATATCGCTTAGAAGGGTTTGAATTTGAATGGAATGAAAACAAAGCCCAAAGCAATGCGGAAGTTATATGAACAATCTTGATGAATCGTTTGAGTTAGTAGAGGACTTGGCGTTGAAAGTTCATCCACGCGAGTCCGAAATAGTCCTAATTCCAATCCCCAAAGACGCCGTAACGTCTCTTAGAAAGATAGCTGCACAACGAGACATGTCATTAGAGGCATTAGTCAAACTTTATATCGGCAAAGGCTTGCGTCAAGATTTAAGCCAATCCTGCTAAGTCTTTGCCGCCCGCACCTGTAACGTGCGCAGGCGGTTAATGGCCGCCGCCAACTCCAATCCCCGAAAGCTGACCAGGTCGCCCATTGGCCAGTCGGTCAGGCAGTCCAGCCCATGCTGGTCAATATCGGCCATCACCACCGCAATCACCTCTGGTAAGGGTTTGGTTAGCGCCATATGGTGGCTCTGGGCGTAGACAATGGCCTCGGCAATGGCCCGCACCTGCCCCGGCTCCACCAGTTGCTCTACCGCCGACAGGTCAATGGCTTCCGTGCCAAGCTGTAGCTGATCGACATCCCGCGCCTTCACATTCACACTGCGGCGGCCCTTGCTGGGGTCGATGCTGTGGGGTTCAATAATGCGAGGCGTAATGGGGCCAAACTCAGGGCCACCTTCGCGATCGCGATCGGTTTGATACTGGGCGGCAATGGCCCTGGCCAGCTCGGTTACGTCCTGGGGGCAAAACTCGTCCATGGCAATCACCGTATCGGCCACATCAAAATAGTCGCCGCTGCCCCCCATCACCAGCACGGTGGAGGTGCCGTAGTCGGCATAGAGCTGTCGCACTTTGTCGATAAAGGGCGTGATAGGTTCGCGAGCCTTGGCAATCAGCGCCTGCATGCGGCGATCTCGAATCATAAAGTTAGTGGCTGAGGTATCTTCATCCACCAGCAGTGCCGTTGCCCCGGCCTCCAGCGCCTCAATGATGTTGGCCGCCTGGGAGGTGCTGCCGCTGGCGTTGGCGGTGCAAAAGTGCTGGGTGGATTTGCCCTGGGGCAAACTGCCGATAAACGGGGAAATATCCACCCCGGCAA
>CAYUBC010000116.1:7683-8887 GCA_964442885.1 uncultured bacterium
GCTACGGCCATCCTCGGCCCGCACCTTCACCGCCCCAGGATCCGTCACCACCTGGTGCCGCCCATCGTTAGGAATGTGGTTGTACACCCCCGCTTCAATCGCCCGCAGCAGGGTAGATTTGCCATGGTAGCCGCCTCCCACAATCAGCGTAATCCCCTGGGGGATGCTCATCCCCGTCACCTCCCCGGCGTGGGGGCAGCGCAGCGTTACCCGCAACGAGTCGGGAGCCTGAAAGGGAATCGCCTGTTCCTGGAGTGGCCGCGCGTCTACACCACTACGGCGGGGCAAAATCGCCCCATTGGCCACAAAGGCCACCAGTCCTCGCTCGGCTAATTGGTGGCGCAAGGCATCGGCATCTTCGGCGGTGTTGCAGTGCTGGGCCAGGGCATCGGCATTGAGGGAGCCATACAGCAGGGTTTGTTGCACCAACGCCGGCACCAACTCGCCCAGCAGCGCCGCCGCCTGCCGTCCGGCAATGCGCCGCCCAAAGGCCGGCAGCCCCACCGTAAACCGCAGTTCTACCCCCGCCGCTGTCACCCTCGCCGCACTGCGCTGGAGAATCGCCTGGCTGGGCCGCACAATACCAATTAACCCACTTTTGCCAGAGCCCGCCTGGCGCTCTTGTCGCTGGGCCGCCCGGTAAAACTCGCGGGTCAGGTAGTCGGCCAGGGCAATGGCCCGGCAGGGCATCGCCCACAACCCCTCCGGAAACCCCGCCACTGCCTGGGGCACCACCACCCGCACCCGGCTAGGGGCCGCAAAGGGGTCACCCTGGACATGGTCAATGTGCAGGGTGAAGACCTCGAAATCGTAGCTGCCCTTGAGGGATTTGTACGCGCCGTAGCTCTGGCCATCCAGGCGATGGAGCTGGTCGCGGAGGTAGTGCTGGGTGGTCATAGGGCCGAGTCGATGCCATTACGAGTAAATGCTATTAATCTAAGAGACTCGCAAGAAAATAAGGTAACCATTGCCATCTTTCCTACTAAGCAATGCTTTTACGTTGCTTGACACCGCTAAAGCATTCCTTATGAATGGGAAGTTCTTGGTAAGAAATGACTATTCATTACCAAGCAATGCTTTTACGTTGCTTGATATCGCTAAAGCACTGCTTATGAATGGGAAATCCTTGGTAAGAAATGACCATTCATTCTGATTGACTGACAAAACCTGTGAAATGCCTGCTATCGCGTAGGTTGGGTGGCGC
>CAYUBC010000117.1:0-8875 GCA_964442885.1 uncultured bacterium
AAACATGGGAAAACTCCTTCGTTTTCGCGTAGTGGAAAACGAGGAACGGCTCCAGATCCCTTCCAATTAGGCAAAACAAAGAGACCGGATAAAATGAACCCAGTCATCTCGACTTACCACGTCTAAGTTGGGATGATCAGGGAGTTTGGGGAGTGGCTGCTCCTCAGACTCCTGCCCGGAATCATTCCCTGCAAAAACGAACATACAGGAACTGCGCCGAGAGTGCAACCGTATCGCAAGTTTTTTTACTGAAGGTGGGACGAGGACGCCGTAAAATCTATTCTTAGCTAAGAAAAACGTATCGTTTAGCACACTCGTAGGATGGGCAAAGCCTGCGTGCCCATCCAAATTGGCCAAAACCTAAAACGCTAACCCCAGGATGCTACAGCCTACGCCTTAGCTCTCTGGAACCAGCGGGGCAAGGCCGACAATTAGCGGCCAAAACCCCGAATTTGTGGGCTTAGACCGTGACCAGCGGATGAAACTTTTATTCAGGGTATTAGACCGCAGCCAGCGGTCTAAATATACTGTATTGGTACATTAGACCGCTTTGAGCGGTTGAATACATAGTTATACAGCTTCGGCTTTGGGTTGGGACAGTACTTGATAACTTTTCTGTCAGAGCCAACTGCTAAGCATTTGTACAACTTTGGTTAAGTACAGGATAATAGAGACAGTTCAAGTAGCGTTTCCAACCTTCCATGCAGTTCGAGTGGGATGAGGCAAAGAACTCAGAGAATGTTCGTAAACACGAAATTGATTTTGCCGATGTTCCTGGAATATTTGAGGGTTCAATAGGCGAAATCTAACGAGAAGAAGCATGGCATCTCGTTCAGTGAGGCGGAAACCGTCTTTTACGACGAGAATGCACGTTTGTTGTAGGACGCGGAGCATTCCTCAGAGGAGGATCGATACATCCTGCTAGGCATGAGCGACTCGCTATCTTTATTGGTGGTTTGTCATGTGTATAGAGAAGACGAAGAAACCATTCGGATTTTCTCTGCTCGTCGGGCAAATAAAAGAGAGCAACAACAATACCAGAGTTTCTTACCATGAAAGACGATTACGATTTCTCCCAATCCGTAAAGAATCCTTACATCAAGAAGCTTAAGAAGCAAGTTACGATTCGGTTGGAGGAAGAGGTTGTTGAGTACTTCAAGGGTTTAGCTGAGGAAACAGGAATTTCTTACCAAAGCTTGATTAATCTATAATTTGCAAGACTGTGTAAAATCCCAGCGCAAGCCGTCATTGGAATGGGTTGGCGAAGCCTAACAACGTGGGGCAGCCGGTACAGAGTCTTCACGCTTCGTTCTGGTTCTCTTGTCGCTGCTCAACTTAGTCGTTAGCTGGCTCTAGTTCTGGCTAGGGTCGATGAAACATGTCTAACTGAACCTATCGGTTCATTACCAGACTATTTGCAAGAGAAGGTAAATGAGGGTTTACGAATAGTTTTATATCTCTGGCGGCGCTGTATCTCAGGCGGCAAAGAAGCGCTGTATGATCGAGGCGCTTCCTGAAACACGGCAAGCAGCAAGCCTTAAACTTTGCTCGTTCTCTCGACAAGACGCCCGCTTAGCCCTCACAATGCCTATCCCCCGTCTCCTGATTATCGGCCTCGACTGCATGGAACCCTCCCTGGTGTTTGAGCAGTGGCGGGCCGACCTACCCCACCTCAGCCGACTGATGGCTCAGGGCAGCTATGGGCGGCTGGAGAGCAGCATCCCCGCCATTACCGTCCCTGCCTGGAGCTGCATGATGACCGGGCGCGACCCTGGCGAACTAGGGATCTACGGGTTTCGCAACCGCCGCGATCGCGACTATCACTCAATGGCTATCTCCGATGGCCGGGCCGTCAAGTTCCCGCGCCTGTGGGATGTATTGGGGGAAGCCGGATGGACCGTTGCCGCCCTCAGCGTTCCCGGCACCTCGCCCCCTTACCCGGTGAATGGCTCCCTGGTATCCTGCTTTCTCACCCCCAGCACCGACGTTCCCTTCACCCATCCCGCCGAGCTTGGCGACCAAATCAAAGCCTGGATGCCCGATTTCATGATGGATGTGCCTAACTTTCGCTCCGACGAAAAAGCCCGCATCCTGGAGAATCTCTATCGCCTCTGCGACCAGCGCTTTACCTTGGCGGCCAAACTCATCGACCGCGACCAGCCCGACTTTTTGATGCTGGTGGATATGGGTGTAGACCGCCTCCACCACGCCTTTTGGAAGCCGATGGATCCGCGCCACCCCCAGTACGAGCCTGACTCACCCTTTGCCAACGCCATCCACGACTACTACGTGCATGTGGATCAACAGGTGGGAGCCCTGCTCAACCACTGCGATGACGACACTGCTGTTCTGGTGGTGTCTGACCACGGCGCACAGCCCTTGATGGGCGGCATCTGCATCAACGAATGGCTAATGGCCAACGGCTACCTCACCCTCAAGGAGCCTCCCACCGAGGTGCTGCCCTTAGACCAGGTAGAGGTGGACTGGAGCCAAACCCAGGTGTGGGGAGCCGGGGGCTACTACGCCCGGATTTTCCTGAATGTGAAAGGTCGGGAGCCGCAAGGCACCGTAGCTATGGCCGACTACGAAGCCCTGCGCAGCGACTTGACGGATAAACTCTCTCAACTTACCGACCCCAGCGGCAACCCCCTCCACGTCAAGGTCTTCAAACCCCAGGAGATTTACCAAAAGGTGCGAGGCCGCGCCCCCGACCTGATTGTGTACTTCGATGACCTGGCCTGGCGCTCCGTGGGCAGCGTTGGCCTCAACACTTTCTACACCGTCGAAAACGACACCGGCCCCGACGACGCTAACCACGCCCCTTTTGGCCTGATGATTTTCCACGACCCCCAGGCCCCCAAGCAGGGCCAGCAATTAGAAGGGGCTCAACTCTACGATATTTTGCCAACCCTGCTCCATCGCTACTGCATGGAACCGCCGGTTGGTCTGCGCGGTAAACTATTGGATCTGTAAGACTTTTGGGCCATATAGATGGCATAGGTTGGATGGGATAGGTCGGATGGGACAGGTCGAATGGGATAGATTGGCTGACTACCCTGCGGCCCTGTCTATACTGAGGCTAAACAGGCTCATCGCCGGGAGTTAACCGATGACTCAGGCCAAGGCAAACCCAATTACCTTTGAGCAATATCTAGCCTGTGACAACGGCACAGATAATTGTTACGAACTAGTGGATGGAGAATGGCTGGAGGTGCCCCCAGAGACCGAAGAAAACGCCTATCGCGCCTTTAATTTGCTAATCGCCTTATCCAGCTTCATAGCGATTAGACGCCTCAAGGTTCAAAAACTGGAATTGGAAATGCCTGCCCAGCCAGGACTGCCAAAAAATCGGCAACCTGACCTGACGGTGCTGGCCGAAGGCCATCTAGAGCAGATGGCCGCCCTGAATCAAATGGCAATAACCCTTGCAATGGAGCCGCCGCTGATGGTGGCTGAAATCGTCAGTCTTTACCGCAGCCAGAATGAGGCTAACTATCGCCGGGACTACTGCGATAAGCGCCAGCAGTATGAACAGCGGGGTATTCCAGAATACTGGATTGTCGATCCCACCAGCCAACAGGTAACGGTGCTGATTCTGAAGCATGGGCAGTACCAGGAGTCGATTTTTCGAGGGGAGCAGGTGATCGTTTCGGCCCTGTTTCCAGACCTGGGGTTAACAGCGGCATCAGTCAAAGTGGGATGCACCCGTATTAGAAGACATCTACTCCGCTTCGGACGTGGGCGGTTTGGGACGAAGGAAAGCTCTGGCCGCCACCCACACCAGCCCAGCCAGGAGCACCAGTACCGCTAAAAACATGATCGCTGGGGCCACCAGGGCTAGCACAGAGAGCAGCAGGGCTCCCAGCAATTCGGCGGCGGCAATCAAAAAATTGGCAAACCCACCGGTCGTAGCGGTAGATACCAGACGGCTAAAGCCGTTTAGCCCTTTTACGGCAGCGGCAGTGCCACCCCCGGCGACAATGGCCAAACTCCACTGGGCAAAGGGGTCAAGCTGGTTAGCCGCCAGAGCCATGAGTACGGTACCGGCGATCGCCGCCACTGGCAGCGCTACCGTATCCATGAGATTATCCAACCCTGGAATGCTGTAGACCAAAATTTCCACCCCCAGGGCGATGGACAGGCCCACCAGCGCCGTGCTGGTGCCTAACCACTGCATATTGTCGGCCAGGGGCACATGGCCAAACAGGGCGGCGGCACTCAGCACCAAAAACGGCACCACTACGCGAAATCCGGCGGCTACTCCCAGGCCCAGCCCAATGCCAATACTTTCAATCAGGTTCCAGTTCATATCCATAGGTCAATGGGCCTGTGTAGGTTAATTTTCATGGGTCTATTGTGCTGGCCGATGGTTAAATTTGCCTAAATTCTCCTTTGGCCAGGAAATGGGCTCACTGGCTTTGGCCACAACTGCCCCATGCGGGGCAATAACCCTTGGCTCAGCGACAAACAGGGACAGCGCCCCAGTCCTCAAAGCTGCCGTTACTGTTGAAATTTACTTTTAACAACACTCAAAGCCCTAACGCTAACCCTGCTCCTATGGTCGTTGATCGGTTTTCATAGCTGTTCCAACTTGCAAGCGGCGGTTAGCGGCGAAAGGACACCATCGGACTTACCTTCGGCTGTCTGCCCCGGCCATCCCAACCGGATTGGGCTGAGCCATCAGGCCTCCTACCTGACCTACAAGAATGCCATGTTAAAAGATCGGCGTTGCTTAGGGCCTGACCTTACGTAAAGCCATCGCATTAAGGATTATCAGACACTGTTGCGCTTCAGCAAGTTTAGTAAAACTTTTCTGGTGCGGCATAAATACTTAGTAGAGTTCTGGTATCTATTGAGAATATCTCTTTCTAAGCAGGCATTCTTGCTGGCTCAAAGGTCGATACCCTCCAGACAAAGCTGTTTATCTGATTTGGAGATGCTATGGAACTGAATTCGATCAACGCTGCGTCCCAGGCCTCTCTCCAAGCTGAAGCCTGGACGCTTACTTTTATTGGCGGCAGTGCTGATTTAGCTGGCCTGGAGGACGAACCCCAGGCCGCTGACGCCAGCCCAGAGGCAACAAGTCTGCCCCTGGCTATGGCCGCCGTGGGCGATCGCCTGTGGGTTACAGCCATTCAGGGGGGGCACCGTATGGTTCGCCGCCTGACTGATGTGGGTATTGTCCAGGGCGGCGAAATTATGGTTATCAGCCGTACCGAAAGCGGTTCAGTCATTGTGGGGCTACAGGGCTGCCGCATTGGGCTGGGGGCTGGCATGGCCCACCGAGTCATCGTAGCTACGACTCAACCCACTACTGTTTCAACGCTCAGCCCGTCTTCCCCTCAACCTGTCGATGGAGACATCGTTATGCCAATCACCCTGCACCTTGGCACCCTAGCCGTAGGCGAATCAGGTCACATTTTAGGGTACGAAAAAGGCTCCAACGCCTACCGCGAAAAGCTCCTGGCGATGGGGCTAACCCCTGGCACACCCTTCAAGGTCACCCGCCAGGCTCCGATGGGCGACCCAATTGAAATTGAGGTACGCGGCTTCAAGCTCAGCCTGCGGAAGAGCGAGGCCGCCGTATTGCAGATCGAGAAGACCCTCCCCACTACGTCCCCCCATTCCCCAGAACAGCCATGACACATCACACCATTGCCCTGCTCGGCAACCCCAACTGCGGCAAAACCACGCTATTCAATGCCCTCACCGGCGCTAACCAGCGGGTGGGAAACTGGCCGGGGGTCACGGTAGACCGCAAAGAAGGCCGCTATCGCTATGGCGACCAGACCGTTACGGTGGTGGATTTGCCCGGTATCTATGCCATTGATGCCGAGGACGCCGGTAGCGTGGACGAGGCGATCGCCCGTGACTACCTGCTATCGGGCCAGGCGCAGGTCGTTGTCAACATCGTGGATGCGGCTAACCTGGAGCGCAACCTCTACCTGACGACGCAGATTCTAGAAATTGGGTTGCCCCTGGTGGTAGCGCTGAATATGACTGATGTTGCCGAAGACCAGGGCACTCAAGTTAATCCCCAGCCGTTGTCGGAACGGTTGGGCTGTCCGGTAGTGCCGCTGGTGGCCTCCCGTGGGCAGGGGGTAGAGGCGCTGTGCCGCTGTTTGGATGAGGTTTTGGTTGCCCCCCAGCGACCCGTTGCCCAGATGGTTTATCCCACCGTTATTGAAGAGGCCCTGACGGTGTTGACGCCCGCCCTGGCCAAGGGGGAACCCCCCACGCCGCGCCATCGCTGGCTGGCCCTGAAACTGCTGGAGTATGACGACAGCGCCGTGCCTAACCTCTCGGACGAGGTGCTGCGCCTGGTGGCCGAACAGCGCCACCGCATCCACCAGGTGCTAGGCGAAGATATTGACATTGCCGTAGCTGACAGCCGCTACAGCTATGCCCACCGCCTGGTCAATGATGTGGCCACGCGCCCCCGTGAGATCAGCCTTACCCGCTCCGACAAAATTGACCAGATCGTGCTGAACCGCTGGTTGGGCATTCCCATTTTTCTGGGGGTGATGTACCTGCTGTTTATGTTTGCCATCAATGTCGGCGGGGCCTTTATCGATTTCTTTGATATCCTCTTCGGCACCATTTTTGTGGATGGCTTTGGTCGCCTGCTGGCCGCCCTTGGCGTGCCGGGCATTTTGCAGGTCGTCTTGGCCAATGGCATGGGTGGCGGTATTCAAACCGTTGCCACCTTCATTCCGGTGATTGGCTGTCTCTTCCTATTTATGGCGTTTTTAGAAGACAGCGGCTATATGGCCAGGGCGGCCTTTGTGATGGATCGCTTCATGCGGTTTGTGGGGTTGCCGGGCAAGTCCTTTGTACCGATGCTGGTGGGATTTGGCTGCAATGTGCCCGCTATTATGGCCACCCGCACCCTGGAAAGTCGGCGCGATCGCATCCTCACCATCTTGATGAACCCGTTCATGTCCTGCGGCGCAAGACTCCCTGTGTATGCCCTGTTTGCCGCTGCATTCTTCCCCCGCTCCGGGCAAAACGTGGTGTTTTTGCTTTACCTAATCGGCATGGGCATGGCGATTGTGACCGGGCTGATCATGAAACACACCCTCCTGAAGGGAGAAGCCGCCCCCTTTATTATGGAACTGCCCACCTATCACCGGCCTACCCTCAAAGGGGTGTTAATCCGCACCTGGGAGCGCCTGAAAGCGTTTATCCTGCGGGCCGGTCGGGTAATTGTGGTGATGGTCATGGTGCTTAGTTTGCTCAACTCCATCGGCACCGATGGCTCCATTGGCAACGAAGACAGCGAAAACTCCATCCTCAGCGCCGTTAGCCAGCGTGTGACCCCGGCCTTTGCCCCCATGGGCCTTACCCAGGAGAACTGGCCGGCCACCGTGGGCATTTTCACCGGCGTGTTTGCCAAAGAAGCCGTGGTGGGCACCCTCGATTCGCTCTACAGCCAACTGGCCAGAGATGAAGCCCTGGCCGCTGGGGTTGACCTGGGCGCAGAGGAGTTTGATTTCTTCGGCAGTATTGGTGCCGCCTTTGCCAGCATTCCGGCGAACCTGGCGGGGCTCTCCGGTACCCTGCTCGATCCGCTGGGGCTTGCCATTGGCGATGTCAGTGATATTGACACCGCCGCTGCAGAACAGGCCGTAACCCACACCACCTTTGGCCAAATGGCCCTGCGCTTCGACGGTCGGGTAGGTGCCTTTGCCTATCTGCTGTTCGTGCTTATGTACTTCCCTTGCGTAGCGGCTATGGGTGCCGTTTATCGGGAAACCAATGCAGGCTGGACGGCCTTTGTCGGCCTCTGGACCACAGGCCTGGCCTACTGGAGCGCCGTCCTGTTCTACCAGGGGATGACCTTTAGCCGCCATCCGGCCAGTTCTGCCGCCTGGGTGGGCGGGCTGCTGGTTGTGGCCATAGTCACCATTGCCCTGTTGCGCTACTCTCGGCCTGCCAAACGCCGCCGCTTGGTGCTGCTGGAATCCTAAGGGTGGGTTACCGTGGCACCACCAATGGGCGAAGGGCCACTCTCTGACCCTTCGCCTGTCCATTCTCTTCCCGCCTGATCACCATGCTGACTGATCTTCAAACCTATATTGCGTCTCACAATGTAGTCTCTATGGCTGACCTGTCGCTGCATTTCCGGGCCGACCGGCAAGCCCTGGAGCCAATGTTGGCTAAGCTCAGCCGCAAGGGGCGGATTCGGGCCTTGCCAATGCCCGCTAAGTGTGCAGACTGCACCTGCTGCGAGTTAAGTAGCCTGGAGTGCTACGAGTGGGTAGGCAAACCCCAGGCTAATCGGTAACGTCAGCCCTGGCGGCAGGCATTACCAGATGTTGACGAGGGCATACCCGGTAGAGCGGGGTTAGTAATTAACGCCGACCCTGACCCCGCGGCCCACCGGCCCAGGGGGGAGGGCCACCGGCTTCGCGAATGCGTATTGTCTCGCCGTTGTTGTAGGTAATGGTAAAAGCATCAAAGTCGTAGTCATCGTACTCGCCTACTACCGTTACCTGGGCTCCTTGTTGCAGGTTTAGTTGGTGATACCACAGCGGGCCACCGGCCACAATAATCTGGCCGGTGCCGTCGTCCAGAATAAACTCGTTGCCCACCACGCTACGGATGGTGCCAGAAATAGTGATGCCGGGGTTGCGCTGGAGATCGCGAATGGGAACTTGCGCCCGGAGTTCTGACCTGGGAGTGGAATTCTGGCGATCGCGAAGGGGAACTTGCGCCGAGGCAGAGCGTGGCCCCAGGTCTAAGGAGAGGGGAGCGGCGACGGCAGCACCCAGAACCGTCAGCATAAGGATGGATTTCATCACACGTGATAGCTTGCAATGCGGGACATCCAGACATTAAAGAAAAACTATGACCACAAAATGACAGCCTCAGC
>CAYUBC010000118.1:0-8875 GCA_964442885.1 uncultured bacterium
AACAACAAAAACGAAAAAACGTGAACACGACCTAAGCCGCATCTTGACCTTGTTCGGAAACGGCCTTGATAGCTCGAGATAGGGACGCAGGTACTTCCTTGATACCCACCGCCAGTTTGGTCGGCACCGCATTGATGCCCACGGCCACACGGGTTGGCATGGCCTTAATAGCACCGGCCAGACGAGCCATCAGTTCTTCCTTAGTCGGCAGTTCGGTAATGGCCTTGACCTGATCTTCAGTCAGGGCTTGGCCTTCCATCACCCCACCCCGCAGGGTAGTTTTTTTAGAATCCTTTTGGAACGCCTGGTACTCTTTGATGGCTCCACCCAAATCATCCTTAACCAGCACAAAGGCTGAGGAATTTTTGAGGAATTCGGTCATCGGCTGCCAGTTGCTATCGCCTTCTACAGCGATACGCATCAGGGTGTTTTTGGTGATTTTGCACACGGCACCCTTGGGCCGTAACCGATTGCGGAGATCAGTAATTTCCGCCACCGTTAATCCCTGGTAGTCAATCACCAGAGCTAGTTGGGCTTCTTTCAGCAAATCCTGAATTTCAGCCACAATGGCTTGTTTATTCTCTAGGGTTCTCCCCATGTCAATCTCACCTCCTTAATAGCGGGGATAGAAAACGCAATGTTCACCCAGCGGTCAAATGCTGTTACGACTGCCAAAATAAAACCCCGACAACATTGCCGGGGTAGACGAACAATAGCGAATTCTGGGACGTAACCCAGGAGTCATCCATCGTTAACATCAACCTCGGCAGGACTTATGCGGTAATTACCATGCACCTGCTGTCTACGGTCGTCTATGCAGTTGTAAACGAATTAGACTCGATTACCTCTCCTGGGTGAAAAATCTCTACGGTTTGGTTCAACTTAGGCTCTGCACGTTTCTACACCACCTAGTTTTCGGGTAGTTTTAGATCGCGCAGGGCATTGACATCCAGCCGAATAGCGGGCCCCATCGTCGAGGTGATGGAGACGGTACGCCAGTAACGCCCCTTAGCCCCCGAAGGTCGATTGCGGTCAACACACTCTTGCAAAGCCTTCAGGTTAATCAGCAGGTCGTCAACCTCAAAATTGACCTTACCAAACATAACATGGACAATGCCCGATTTGTCAGCCCGGAATTCTAGCTTACCGGCCTTAAATTCCGCAATGGCCTTAGCCAGGTCAAAGGTAACCGTGCCGCCCTTGGGAGAGGGCATTAGACCACGGGGACCAAGCTGACGACCCAGCTTAGCCACCTGGGGCATCACATCGGGCGTAGCAATCAGAATGTCAAAGTCCATCATGCCTTTCTGGATTTCATCAATCAGCTCCTCAGAGCCAACGATATCTGCCCCAGCGGCGTTGGCCTCAGCCACCAGTTCACCCTTAGCAATCACCGCGACTCGAATGCTCTGGCCGGTGCCCTTGGGTAAAATCACCGTGGTTCGCAGTTGCTGGTCAGTATATTTCGGATCGATCCCCAACCGAAAGTGGGCCTCTGCCGATTCTACAAACTTAGCTGTCGCCGTTTCTTTCAACAGTTCCAACCCCTCAAGGGGCTCGTACAGCCGATCCTCAACCTTAGCCCGAGCCTCTTTCAGGCGCTTAGACACTTTTACCATTTTTTACTCCTTGGGGTGCAAACGAAGCCCAGCCTCTCCCCCGTTAGTGGACACAAACAAAAAGCGCATTGGCCACGCTCTTCTCTAACCGTTAGGCGCTGACTGACTTAGTCAGAAACCGTAACACCCATGTTGCGGGCCGTACCCTCAACAATTCTCATCGCCGCCTCAACGTCGTTAGCGTTAAGGTCTGGCAGCTTAGTTTCAGCAATTTCCCGCAGTTGGGCGCGGCTGATAGAGCCGACCTTTTTAGTGCGGGGCTCGCCAGACCCCCGCTCAATACCCGCGGCTTTTTTAATCAGCACTGAGGCGGGAGGCGTTTTGAGGATAAAGGTAAAGCTTCGATCCTCAAACACCGAAATTTCTACCGGCACCACCAGGCCAACTTTATCCTGGGTTCTGGCGTTGTACTCTTTGCAAAACGCCATAATATTTACCCCGTGCTGACCCAATGCCGGGCCAATGGGGGGAGCCGGATTAGCTTTACCCGCTGGGATAGCGAGCTTAATCAACGCAACAACTTTTTTGGCCATTCACTAACTCTCTTTTTCCACTTGGTTAAATTCCAGCTCCACTGGGGTATCACGCCCAAAGATGGAGAGCAAAGCCTTGAGCTTGCTGCGCTCAGGGCTGACTTCCACCACTTCCCCTTCAAAGTCTTTAAAGGGGCCAGACAGAACGGTGATCTTATCGCCAGGGGCCATATCTACCTTGACCACAGGCTTCTGCTCTTCAGTGCGCTTGAAGATCCGCTTTACCTCGCCAGCGCTGAGGGGCATCGGCTTAACGTGGCCTCGCCCCCGTCCGTAGGAACGACGCTGTTCAGCGCCGACAAAGTTAATCACGTGGGGGGTGTTTTTCACCACTGACCAGGCTTCATCATCCATGAACATCTTGACCAGGACATAGCCTGGAAAGACCTTCTCGTCAATGTTCTGACGAGAGCCATCCTTGCGGAGCTTAACCGCAGGGGTTTGAGGAATCTCAACCTGGAAAATGCGGTTTTGAACGTCCAGCGTACCCGCTCGCTGCTCCAGGTTTAGCTTGACGCGCTTTTCACAACCCGACGCCACCTGTACCGCATACCAGCGAGACTTACGCCGAAAATACCCAGCGGCTTGCTCATCACCCTCTGGAATTTCATCCTCGGCAGTACCGTCCTCAGCCAGGTCGCTAAGATCAACATCCTCGCCTATGCCCAAGGACGTCATTTCATCGTTGAAATCGTCGGAAGTCAGCGCCATTAAAACACCTGTCTTGAAACCCACCCAAACAACTGATCAACCAGGTAAATCAGTGTGGCAGAAAGGCTAACCATTAAAATTACAGCAGCCGATTCGCTGATCAGCTGCTGGCGACCCGGCCACACAACCTTACTCAGTTCTTCGCGAGTGCCTTTGAGAAACTCGACCAGCTTAAAGCTAGTGTCAGCCTCGCTGGAGGCGACCGCTTTGCGCTTTGACTCAGTTACCACATCTTTTTTAACCACTGGCTTAGCTCCTGCTGGACTGAACTCCAGGATTCGACACACAACCCTAAAACCAGCAGAAGGATGAAGCTAGTAACGGCATTGAGGGGGCAATAGTTTAGCCCAGTACCACTCTCGCAAGGAGAGCCAAAGGGCTAGGTTCTGGGCTTAAACTACCGCTTTACTCAGCGCGCCCTGGAGGACTCGAACCCCCGACATCGGGTTTTGGAGACCCGCGTTCTACCAACTGAACTAAGGACGCATGGGCCGCCGACAAGCCTGCCTTCTGCTGAAAGACAAGTCTATATCAAGCTTACTTGATAGGGCGGTCAAACCGCTGCTTCAGACGAGTCGCCTTACCAACCCGATCGCGCAGGTAGTAAAGCTTAGCACGACGCGCCTTACCACGCCGAAGAACCGTAATATCAGCCAGCTTGGGAGCATGAAGCAGAAAAACCCGCTCCACCCCGACACCCTGAAAAACCTTGCGAACCGTGATTGAGCGGTTGATGCCGCCATTGCGCATAGCAATGACAGTGCCCTCGTAGGGCTGAATCCGCTCTTTACCCCCTTCCTGAATACGCACACCAACTCGGATGGTGTCGCCAACGTAAATATCAGGCAGATCGGTTTTTAGCTGCTCCGCCTCAATTGAGCGGATAATTTCCTCTGCGTTCATAGAGCCTGCGAATGTGCACGGTCTCTGATTATAAACTATGAAGGAAAACTATGGCCCTAAAAGTTTGATTATTTTTTCAGTTTCCAGCCCCCGGTAGAGGCTAGCGCCGCCTGGAACAGGCGAGTGTGGTTAAGAGCAAGAATGAGGCGCAGGGCCGATGCCCCTGATACAGCCCTGACGACAGGCTCAGGAGTCTTTAGCTTTGAGGGCCTCAATTTCCTGGCGAATTTGCGAAAGCTCTTCAGTCAGCGTGACTAGGTCGTGCTGGACGGTGCTATCGGCCACGGGTGTAGCAACGGTATCAACTGTGGGCATCCCTGAGGAGGAGTTCTGAAACGGGTTAGGAACCTGGCTCAGCAAACCGTCAACCAATTGACGGGCCTCTCGCTCAGTCACTTCCCCTTTGGCTTCCAATTCTTCGGTAATCCGGTTAACATCGTTACCCAACTCGGCAAATCGCTGACTAGACGCCTGGGGATCTTGAAAAGCCTCCAGCAGAGCAGCGGTAGCGCCCAGAGTAAGGTGAAAGCCTTTTTGCAGTGTTTCGGATAGTGTATCGGGGGTCATACCTTCATATCCTCATAGATAGCTAGCGGAAGCAAGGCGGCGGTGACGATGGAGCACCGTCTACTCAGCCCTAAGCAACAGGTGTCCAGATTCTATCGTGCCTGAGCCGGGTTTGGGGGAGCGCCTAGGCACCATCACCCTATCAGTTAGCCAAGAACTTTGAACTTTGAATTCCCCTCCTGGGAGGGGCAGGGGTGGGTTTTGAACTTTGCCCCTTAACCCCTGCCCCTCATCCCGCACCCTCCAGATAAACACTGAGATCCTCATAGATTTGCGATAGGGCTGCTTCGGTGGTCAGGCGAATGCGATCGTCCCGCAGGGTAATCAACACTCTGGCGGCAAAAGGGCTGGGCCAGATATTGGGATTACAGAAGACCTCTAAAAAAACATCTCCGGCGTACTGGTGCTCCAGGGCTTTGGCCGGGGAACGGCGTGACGACTCCCCCGTTTCGGCAGCGCTAGCTTTCAAAACCGCCATCAACTCGTCTAGGTCGGCTTTAAGCGCTTGGGCGGCTGCTCCAGAAAAGCTAAACCGTACTGAGCCATCCGCCAGGTTAAGGGTAATCGGTTGCGTCATTGTGGGGTGAACCGTAGGGACAAATGCCCAATTTTGTCACACCTGGCCTGGTATACCAAGGGCTGACTTCAGGGCTTACATCAATCAAAACAGCTAGCTCAAAACAGCTAATGACTTGGAGCATCTGGGCCAGGGGGCAGGAATTAGAGCGAAACGTGATCAACGATACAAAGCATGGCGATATGTAACGGATTGTTAAGCAAATGCAGCCGTAACGGGCAGGATAAAAGGTCAATTTGCTGCTCAGATTCCGAAGAAATTCCTAAAGCTTGGCGGGTTCACAGGTGGCGCTCTCTAAAGTGGTAGCAATAGATGCCCCGACTCGCTCCCAGAGCGAACCAGGTTCTGAGATTGGGTTGGTTGTCTTTTTTAACAGCCTTGAGAATCCTTCTAAAGGCTAGTGAAGTGTTGGCTCAGCTATTTAAACAAATCCTTAATGTATCCACTGGCCCCGACCCATACCCCCGGAGATGGCATGGCAACAAATGTTTCTTCCCTTTCCTCCTCAAGCCCTGCAACCTCAAGGGTTTGGCCCTGGACACCACAGGCCCAAACCCTGGATCCTACAGTTCGACTGCGGCGGCTGGTGTGGAAAATTGCCCTGGCTACCCTGGCCCTGATGGCCGTTGGTAGCGCCACCCGGGTCATGAATGCGGGTTTGGCCTGCCCCGACTGGCCCCTGTGCTATGGCCAACTGGTGCCCCAGCAGCAGATGAACCTACAGGTGTTTCTAGAGTGGTTCCATCGTCTGGATGCCGCACTGATTGGGTTGAGTACCCTCTGGTTAGTGGTTTTGAGCTGGTGGTATCGCCGTCAGGTACCGGGGTGGTTGCCCTGGGCAGCGGTCGGCGTTCTGGCGCTGATTGGGGCGCAGGGCCTATTAGGCGGCTTAACGGTGACTCAGCTACTGCGCTTTGATATCGTCACGGCCCACCTGGGCACCGCTCTACTCTTTTTTAGCGCCCTGCTGGTGGTAGGTACGGCCCTGCTGCCTTACACCAGCACCGGTACCGTGGGCCGTTTGCCCTGGTTAGGGCTGGCCGCCACGATCATTGTCTACGGCCAGTGTCTATTAGGAGGGCTGGTGGGGTCTCGCTGGGCGGCGCACCAGTGCTTAGGCCTGGGCGAACTCTGCCGGGTCATGAACTCTCACTTACTTGGCATCGCGCCAGCGACTCTGGCGGTTCTAGGGCTCACCTGGACGGTCTGGCGTACCCCGGCCCTGAGCTATCCGCTGCGCCGCCTGGGGAACCTGGCCAGTATTCTGCTGGTGTTTCAGCTAGTCATGGGTATTGCCACCTTTCGCTTGCGGCTTCAGGTTGAGCCGTTGACGGTGATTCACCACACCCTGGGAGCCGCTCTGGTAGGCACGTTAGTTTGCTTCACAAGCCTGGCCCTACGGGATGCCCTGAGTCGAGATCGTTCCAACCATCCTCAAAATCGCCCTCAGGAGGCTTAATTTTCAGCCCTTTCGGTTTGCTACTTGGCCCGTTTTCGCATAGTTTAGGATCCCCCGAATGAACCCAACTACTACCTGGAATGACGCTACCCGTCACCACGACTCGTTTAAGGCGGTTCTCCGCAGCTACGTACAGTTGACCAAGCCGCGCATCATTCCTCTATTGCTGATTGAAACCGCCGCCGCCATGTGGGTGGCGGGCCAGGGACAGGTTGACCCATTGCTGCTGCTGGTAACGCTGCTGAGTGGCACCCTGGCAGCGGCCTCTGCCCAAACCATCAACTGCGTCTACGACCGCGACATTGACTTTGACATGGAGCGCACCCGCCACCGCCCCATTCCCTCCGGGCGTATCCAGGTGCGGGATGCTCTGGTGTTTGCTGGGATCCTGGCGGTGTTGTCCTTTGCGCTGCTGGCCCTGGCGGCTAACCTGCTGAGTGCCCTGCTGGCGATGGCTGGCATTGCGATTTACGTGGGCGTTTACACCCACTGGCTGAAGCGCTCTTCGCCTCAGAATATTGTGATCGGCGGCGCTGCCGGAGCCGTGCCACCCCTGGTAGGCTGGGCCGCTGTTACCGGTGATTTAAGCCTGGCCGCCTGGTTGTTTTTCTTTATCGTGTTTATCTGGACGCCCCCCCACTTCTGGGGCCTGGCCATGCTGATTCAGGATGACTACGCTAAGGTCAACGTGCCCATGATGCCGGTGGTGGTTGGGGATGCCTCCACCGCTCGCCAAATCTGGTACTACACGCTGATTCTGGTGCCCCTTACCGTGATGATGACCTACCCCTTAGGGGCTACAGGGGCCATTTATGCGCTCATTGCCCTGGTTCTTGGCGGGCTTTTCATTAAAAAAGCCTGGGCACTGTTACAAAACCCTAGCGATCGCGACCTGGCCCGCAGCCTCTTTAAGTACTCCATCCTCTACATGATGCTGCTATCCGCCGGCATGGTGGTGGATAGCTGGCCCATCACCCGCACTCTGATGGCCACTCTCTCCACCCAGCTAGACCCCCTACTCAGCATCCTGCCCTTCTAACCCACCCTCTCCCTAATCCAAAGTCCAAACCCACCCCTGCCCTTCCCAGGAGGGGAATCCAAAATCCAGCTCCCTAATCCCACCCGCTCCCTCTCCACGCCAGGGTCAGTTCTGTACAATAAGAAGGGTTACAAACTGATGTTTCTGGCGTGGTTTTTACGTCATGGTTGCCGCTGTCACCATTGAGAAGTTACAGAAGTCCTACGGGTCGGTTCAGGCGGTCAGAGATGTCTCGCTAACCATTCAACCGGGGGAAATTTTTGGGCTCCTCGGCCCCAACGGCGCGGGTAAGACCACCACTATCCGCTGTCTTTGTACCCTGGCGACTCCCGATAGTGGTCGCCTGGAAGTGATGGGCATTCCGGTGGTGGAACAGCCCCAGCGAGTGCGCCAGTTCCTCGGCTACATTGCCCAGGAAATTGCCCTGGATAAGGTGCTAACCGGGCGCGAACTGATGCAGCTCCAGGCCGATCTCTACCACATGCCAAAGAGCATTGCCGCCAAGCGCATTGAGCAAATGATCGACCGGCTGGAACTGGGAGAGTGGGCCGACCAAAAGACAGGTCGCTACTCTGGAGGGCTGAAAAAACGGCTGGATTTAGCCCTTGGACTACTGCACCAGCCGGATGTCCTAGTGCTTGATGAACCAACCGTAGGCCTTGATATTGAAACTCGCTCGGCAGTCTGGCGGTTTTTACGCCAGCTCAAGGCCGCGGGCACAACCATTCTGCTCACCAGTCACTACCTGGAAGAGGTGGATGCCCTGGCCGATCGGGTCGCCATTATTGACCAGGGTAAGGTAATTTCCGCCGGTACCCCCAGCGACCTGAAGGATAAGATTGGCGGCGATCGCATCACCCTACGGATTCGAGAATTTACCACCGATGAAGAAGCAAAGTCAGTGCAGGCCCTGCTGACCCAGTTGCCCTTCGTTCAGGATGTGATCATCAACACGGCTCAGGGAAATTCCTTAAACCTGGTGGTGGAGCGGCAGACGGATGCCCTGGCGGCGGTGCAGCACGCGCTTAAGGAGGCTGAGCTACCCATTTTTGGTATCGCCCAGTCGCGCCCCAGCCTGGATGATGTCTACCTGGCGGCTACGGGACGCACGCTAATGGACGCAGAACTGGCGGCGGTGGGCCAGCGCGACCTCAAAAAAGAAAAGAAGCAGGCCATGAAGGGAGGCTAACTTATCACCATGAGCACCACTCTACCTAATTCATCCACGGCCCTGAATGGAGCCACAACCCTGGCAAACGCAGAGTTGCAAGATTGGAAAGCCAGGTTATCCGGCACCTCGCCGTCCTCACCAGGTATATTTTCCAGCGCCTTTGTACAAGAAACTCTGGCGATGACCCGCCGACTGTTTATTCAGCTCCAGCGGCGGCCCTCGACCCTGGTGGCGGGGGTGATTCAACCGCTAATCTGGCTAGTGCTGTTTGGGGCGCTGTTTCAAAATGTGCCCGC
>CAYUBC010000119.1:0-8848 GCA_964442885.1 uncultured bacterium
TTCCCACCGTGATATCAGAAGCTCCTGGACCATACACACAGGACTTTTTAGAGCTGATCATGTAGGCCCGAAATTCATCCCCTAGAAACATGCTGCCCTGGGTGTGCATGGCTCCGTTCCAGTTGAGGTCTGGATCGGGAAATGCTTCTAAGTCGTAGCGGAACCAGGCTCCCCATTTGTTGCCCCGCGCAGCTTCGCGAGATTGCTGAAACTCTAGGGTCTCAAAGGTTTGGCCAACATCATTGCCATTGGCCACAAAGGCATTGACTTGAAAGTTTTTTTGTAAAGTGCCGCTGCTGGCGTTAACAATTTGCCAGCCTCCTTCTGCCAAGGCCCCTTTGCACTTGTCGGTTACTTCGGTGGTGGCTAAGGGGCCAGTGCGAGTAATTAAAGCCTTGGCTTTATCGGGCTTAGCTGGGCTAACGGGCGTGTTTAGTTCGACAGTCTTGGTTGCATAGGGACGGGGCAAAAAGTTTTGCCCAGACCCGGGGGGTTTAGACTCATTTTCATCAACGGAATCGTCTACCAGGACGGAATAAACAATGGTTTGGCCTTCCGAGGGAAACGCCCAGGCGTTGTCTAACAAGCCATCGTTGTTGATGTCTACGCGGATTTCATCGGCCAGGGTATAGGGGTCTTCTTTTTGCGAATCAAACCCGCCTTGCAGAATGGATACCCGTCCGGTGTAACCAGCAAAGTTTTTAGCGGAGTCGGTGGTTAGCCGAGTGGACATTAAATCGTAGAGGATGTCGCTGGCGGGTAGGCCGCTGGGGAAGCGGGGGTCTTGGCGGAATAGGAACTCAATTTTGGCCTTGGCCCGGTCGATGGCGGGGGTGGCAGCGTTGACGATCACCTGCTGCTCGCGCTGGGCGATGTTTTGTTCGCTGCGGGTAAAGGCGCGGTAGGTGAGGGCGGTGGCCGTAAGCACGACCATCAGCGTCAGCAGCACCGTGGTGGGGAGCACAAAGCCTGCCGTGGCCATGCGTCGGGGTCGATTGCTGAGTAGCACCAGCCGCAGCAGGTCGCTTACGAACCGCTTAAGCACTGCTTGAGGAAGCCGCCAGATTTGCTTGAGAAATTGAAGATGCATGGTTCCTAAACCGATTCGCCAAACAACAAAACCAGAAACCCAGCTAAACCAGGGGGGACTCTGGAAGAGCCTGACTTTACAGGAGGGACAGTGACCTGAAGATGCCAGCAAGTCATAGGGTCACGAATATGGCTTAACTTTATGGGATGTGGACTTCAGGGGGCGTGTGTGCGTGCGCTCTGTGCGTGTGCTTGGGGCATGTGCTCTGGGGGGAGAGCGGGTAGACTGACCCGCGTCAACCGGGGCATTACTCGGTAAGACCCTGGTTTACAAATAAAATACCCAGACATTGTAGCGGAGCGATCAAGACTTGCGGGTATCCAGGGCGCTAATCGTGACCTGAGCTATATAGCTACACTCCACTTTGGGATTTTAGAGTAGCCCTGGACGACAGCCCAAAAGGTATGATTAATCACGCTTTCTACGCAAGTTGGCTCCCTTGGCCTGGGCTTTAACCCCAGGGCAGAGGCAACCTTAGATTAAATTTATCCTGTGGCTCAAGGTTTCTCAATGGAGCTAAACCCCGGCCAGCACCCTGGTGTTTCATCTTAATGGGAACTTTACAAAGTGGGCTGAGTAGTTTTGCGGAGGCTCAGTAGATCGAAAACGAGTTGTTTAGTTTGAATTTGCCCTCACCCCAAACCCCTCGTCCTAGGGGCCTACGGTGTACACATATCCGAGGGCGAGGGGCTGAACCCCCTTCTTCCCGAGGGAGAGGGGGGCAGGGAGATGTAGCTTGCTTCCCGCAGGGTGGGCTGGCGGGAATTTTGTGATCTACTGAGGCTAGTGGTTTTGGTAAGCCTGTCTGCGATCAGGATGCACACCCAGCGGGGGTGGCGTGGTAGAGTGCATAGCTGTTGCTCACCCTGGACGTGGTAGGCCCATGCAGCACTTTAGTGTGTCCCCGCGAGAGTTGGTCGCCAGTCTGTGGCGAAATTGGGAGTTAACCAGGGCGTTAACTCAGCGAGATGTGGTTGGGCGCTATAAAGGGTCTAGCCTGGGGCTGCTGTGGGCCTTCTTCAACCCGCTATTTATGCTGGCGGTGTATACCTTTGTGTTTAGCGTGGTGTTTCAGGCCCGCTGGGGCCAGGGCAGCAACTCTAAGGGAGAGTTTGCCCTGGTGCTGTTTGCCGGGCTAATTGTGTTTAACTTTTTTGCCGAATGCATCAACCGCGCCCCAGGGCTGATTTTGAACCACGTTAACTATGTTAAAAAAGTCGTCTTTCCCCTGGAAATTTTGCCCTGGATGTTGATCGGCTCGGCGTTGTTTCACGGGTTGGTAAGTGTTGGGGTATGGCTGCTGTTTTATCTGCTGCTCTACGGCCTACCGCCTGCCACGGTGCTGCTGCTGCCGGTGGTCATCCTGCCGCTGATTTTGCTCACGGTCGGGCTGACTTGGTTTTTGACGGCTATGGGAGTCTACCTGCGGGATATTGCCCAGGCCGTAACCCTGCTGACCACCGTGCTGATGTTTCTTTCGCCCATTTTTTACCCGGCCTCGGCCTTACCAGAAAACCTGCAACCGCTGCTACTGCTCAACCCCCTGACTCCAGCCCTGGGCCAGGTGCGCGACGTAATGATGTGGGGCAAGTTGCCAAACTGGCCTAGCTGGCTGCTTTACCTGCTGGCCTGTGCCCTGGTAGCCTGGCTGGGGTTTGCCTGGTTTCAGAAAACCCGTAAGGGGTTTGCGGATGTGTTGTAGTCTGTTGACAACAGCTACCCTACAGTTGCCCCTTGGCTTTAACCTGCTGGTAGAGAGTTTCCATGGCTTCAATAAACGAATTGTCTCGATGCCAAAAGGCAGGAAAGTCTCCCTGTTTTTTGACTGGAATTCCTGAAACCGGAACCTGAGGTACTGGCTCCATTGTTTGAGGCAGACGTTTAGCACCATGCCAAAATTCACGCAGGTTATCACAGGTTTCGGGGCCGATGGTTTTGAGGGGTGCGTAGTAAGATGCCACGGGCTGAGGAGCTTGTTTTTGAAGCTGTAGCTCTGCCGATAGGGCTTGCCCTAAAGGTGATTTAGCGAGCTCTTTCATCAGGTTTTCTTTAGATAGCCCGCGCAATTCAAATAGCAGAAAGGGATTTTGATCCAATTCAGCGGCCACTAAATAGTAGACCCCGGCAATGTGTTTGCAGGGGTTACCCCAGTCGGGGCAGGAGCAGGTGGATTTGAAGTCTTTGCGACTACCGGGCAGCAGGTTGAGGTTAAGCTGCTTGAAAGAATCTTCAATGTTGTCGGGAATTTCATTCAGCAACAGCCGGGAAATTAGGCTTGCTTTGGAGGCAATTACAGCAATGGCGGCAGACCACTTAGCCGCACTGATAGGCTGAAACTCAAGGGTAGTGATGTAGAGAGGTTCTTCGTACACGCCAAAGTAGGGATTCACCGATCCACGCACCTGGGCAGATACAATACCGTCCTTAATGCCAAAGGACTTGACCTTATTGCCCCTGGCATAGGCACGTCCGCGACTGAGGCGACCGGAATCAGTCAGGTCTTCCATGGCTTCGATAAACTTTTGCCCCCACCAGGTGCGGCTAAATTGGCTCATTGTGCACTCCTTAACGCCTGACGAAATTCAATCACCGCATCAAGCGGTTCAGGATGCAGCACATAAGTTGCTAAGAGGAATAAATCTAAAGCAGGCAACATCTCGCTGCGTTCTCGCCGCTTATAGCTCTCGTCCTGCAAGTGGTAGACCGTAAATTGATCGTTCTGCCAGAACCATACTTCGACGACGCTTAAGCCCTGGTAAATGTCCAGTTTGTTCACGCCGCCGCTGGTCTGCACGACTTCGATGGCGATGTCTGGAAATTCCTTGTCAGTGCCGATGCAGAAGGAAACATCCGGTTCTGCTCCTCGGCGCTTGGCTTCAGCTTTAAATGTGGTGGAACCCAGGCCGTAGAAGCGGGTGCGGGTTTCTTCAAAGTAGGCTCTCAATAAGCCTGCGATGTTATCTTTCAGAACTTCGTGCCGACGACCGGGCATGGTAATTTCCAGCGTTCCCTCTAAGTAGTGAACCCGCAGTCCGGGGAAATCGTCTCCCAGGTCAGAGAGTAGCGCTTCATAAGCCTGCCAGCTAACGTCCGTAATGGTGTATTGCTGATCGGCCTGGTCAGACAGCAACTCAGGAAGAGCATTGAGTTTTTCCACAAGTAGAGGATTCATGGGAGAAGGCCGAGCATCATGGAAATGTAGGATCAACGGTTGTGGTTGTTTACTGTTAACTTGTGGGAAGAAAATCGGGATTTAGGGTTTCTTCAGGGGTAAAGGGAGCATTCTCTGGAAAGATCTCGATGGATAACCCGGTTTCAACAGCGGCTTTTCTGCGGGCGCTGGTGTAGCAGTCTACAAAGACAGACTCATAGTAGGGTTTGAGGCTGGGGCTGTCACGAAAAAGGCGGTTGATGCGATCGCGATGCTCCAGAATGGTGAATCGCCAGCTATTGGAGCGTCGTTCTGGCTGATACTGGTACTTCAGCAGGTGCCTTAACAGCGCTTCCAGGTTGCTTTCCAAAGCTCGTTTCTCGCTCCGCCCCATATCTTCGATCTCTTCGATTAAGTTGAGAATGTCAACCTGTTCTAGCTTGCCTTGCCGCAGCAACTCTACCGTGGCTTGAAGCCAGAGGACATAGTCCTGCTCGTACAAATCGGAGGATTGCTGCAAGGGTAGGAAGACCGTCATATAAAGGAATCTCACTGGTTGAGCGCATTAGGTTTGATCTTATCGGATCTGCCTGACTTCAATGCTTATGTGCAAGTGCAGCATGGAGCATTTGAACTACTAGGCGAGGCATAGCTGAACTCACCCCCTCATTCCATAACCGCGTTCTTGTTCAGCGATATTAGCTCCCGAAACGCATCGTTATCCAGCTCCGTCAGCCAGGATTCATCAGAGCCGACGATGGAGCCAGCCAGCTTTTTCTTGTCTTCAATCATCTGGTCAATGCGTTCTTCTAGGGTGCCGATGGCAACAAACTTGTGGACAAAGACATTCTTTTTCTGACCGATGCGGAAGGCGCGATCTGTGGCCTGGTCTTCTACCGATGGGTTCCACCAGCGGTCAAAGTGGAACACGTGGTTGGCTTTCGTTAAGGTGATGCCCACACCCCCGGCTTTGATGGACAGCACAAAGGCAGAGGGCTCTGTCTCCGGGTCTTGAAACTGGGTAATCATGGCTTCCCGCTTTTTACGGGAGGTGCCGCCGTGTAAGTAGTAGGTATTGAAGTGGCAGGTATGGCGCAGGTACTTTTCCAGAGCCGCTCCCAGCTCGGTGAACTGGGTAAAAATTAGCAGGCTTTCCCCTTCCGCCATGACTTCCTCCACCATTTCGGTGAGGCGGGTGAGCTTGTGGGACCGATTAGCCGTAAAGTCGCTGCCATCTTGCAAAAACTGCATGGGGTGGTTGCACACCTGCTTGAGCTTCATTAGGGTGGCGAGAATCAACCCCTGCCGCTGAATACCTTCGCTACCCTTTAGCTGCTCTTCCACATCGGTAATCACGGCTTCGTAGAGGGAAGCCTGCTCTTTGGTGAGGTTGCAGAACAGCTTTTGCTCCACCTTGTCAGGCAGGTCTTTGATGATGGATTGATTCGTCTTCACCCGCCTTAGAATAAAGGGTTCCACCAACTTTTTTAGGGTAGTAGACTGGCGGGGGCTGTTGTCTTTTTGAATGGGCAGCTCAAAGCTGCGGCGAAACTGAGCCTGGGTGCCAAGATAGCCCGGATTCAAAAAATTGAAGATAGACCACAAATCCATCAAACGGTTTTCGATGGGGGTGCCGGTGAGAGCCAGACGATGGGGCGAGGAAAATTTAAGAATAGCCTTGGTCAACGCCGCCTTGGGGTTTTTGATGTTCTGGGCCTCATCCAGCACAATGCGGTGCCACTCGATGCCGTTGAACAACTTGGCATCCTTACGGGCCAGGGCAAAGGAGGTAATCACAATGTCGTGGTCGCGGCAGAGCTGTTTGAAGGTTTTCGCCTCCTTGGCGCGATCGCTACCGTGGTGCACCGTGGCCCGAATCTGGGGCGAAAATTTGTGGATTTCGTGGAACCAGTTGCCGATAACGGACGTGGGGGCAATCAGCAGAGTAGGTGGAATTCGCTGCTGCTCAGCCTGAGCCAGTTCTTGCTCCTGCACCAAGCGGGCAATTACCTGGACGGTTTTGCCCAGGCCCATATCATCCGCCAGGCAGCCATTTAGACCAAGCTGCTCCAGGTATTGCAGCCAGGAAACGCCTCGCTTCTGGTACTCCCGCAGGTTGCCCTGGAAGGTTTCGGGGTCTTCCACCGGCTGCAGTTGGCCCTTATCGCCCAGTTTGGCCAGCATGTCGGCCAGGGCATCTTGCCGGTCACACTCTACCTCCAGCTCGTCGCCATCTCCCTCTGCCGTCAGCTTAATAAAGTCCATCAGACTCATTTCAGGATTTCCGGCCTGCTGAGTTTTCCAGAACTCCAGCATTTGCTGCATTTTGTCCTGATCTAGCTCCATCCACTGGCCCCGAAACTTGACCAGGGGCGTTTTGGCATTGACCAGTTGGGTCCACTCCTGCTCGGTCACCGGTTCACCGCCGATGGCCAGCTCATACTGGTACTGCACCAGGGTTTCAAAGGAGAAGTAGCTCCTGGCTTTGTTATTGCCCCCTAAAGATTTGCCCTTGGCCTTGAGGCGCACCTTCGCCCGCTGCCGCCCCTTGGGGGTCCACCAGGCGGGGACAATGACTTTGTATCCGGCGTTTTCTAGTACCCAGGCAGACTCCTTTAGAAAATTAAAGGCGGCGTCCAACTCCAGGGTAATGCCCACGGGCTGATCCGTTTCCAGCCCCTGCCACAGGTCGGGATAGATGCGGGCAGCATAGCCTAGGTTTAGCAGCAGGTTTTGCTCGAACTCGCCCCCCAGTTGGGCTTTCACCTGCGCTTGCTGTTTTGGGCGCAAGCGCCAGTACTCGTCCAGGGAAACTTTGAGCGAAGGGTCGTGCTTGGGGGCCACCTGAAACTGCAGCAGCCAGGGGTCTTGTGGCTGAACCGGGTCTTGCAGATGAAAGTAGAGGTAAAAGGGTTGGTCGGTCTGGGTGCGAACAATTCTGTCTCGCCAGGCCTGCCACTGTTTGAACTGCTCGAGCCAATCTTTCGTCGTCCAATAGGTGCCGCCGCTGGCTTGCTTCAAGCAGGCGTAAATCACCGAGTCGGCAATGGTTTTTTCGTAGCCCTGGGTGGTGTAGGTATGGGTGATGATGTCCGCCAGCAGGCAGTCGGAAAAGTGGCGCAGCAGGGAGAGGCGATCGTAAAATTCCGGTGTTTTCGACGCTTCTGCAAACCCTGCTGCACAGCTCATCGGCATGTAGTCTACATATTGCAGCAGGGCCGTTTCGTAGTCTTCACCAATGAACTCCCAACCGGGGTAGATTTCAAACGTGGCGTTGCCTCCGGTCTTGGTTTTGCCTTTGGGTTGGCGGGCCTTAGCAGATTCCAGCTCCCGGTACTTTAGGGATGGAATGTACTGATCCTTGAAGATAATCCGTTTTAGGGCTTGGGTGAGGTGGAACCAGAACAGCAGATCCGCCCCCAGCATTATCTCGGTGAGATTATGCATGGCCATGAAATGCAGATCACTCAGCAGCGGCACGACGCTATTAACGGTAGCTTTGCCGTAGCTGCTAGTTTTACTAGAAGCCAGGGTAGGGTAGCAATCCACCTGCCAGTACTCAAAGTCGAAGGTTTCCGGCAGGTCTTCCTCCAGGTATCGCGACAGCTCAAGCGATGGCAAAGGCTGCCCCTCAACGGTAGGCAGCAGGAAGAATCTGGGCTGAATTAACTCTTCCAGCTTCTGGTAGTTGGGCGGCTTAATGCCCAACTCGTTAGCCAACAGCGTCGCCAAATCCTCCCCCATTAACTGCCGAGGATGGCACTGGCTTGGTTTGCGAAAGCGTCTCTTTTCAGTCGTTTCAACCCACAGGCAAAACATCCCCGAGCGAATAAAGTCTTGTCCAGATTCTGGGATCCAGGTGCCGTGAAGAATTTGCATAGGATATGACTCAGATCGGCAAAACTAACGGTAGAAGGCCTTGATTGGATTTTAGGCGATTACCCCCCAAACCGAGACACCTGAGGTAAGTGACGGCGACCCGGTTAGTGAAATCTATATAAGGGATATGGCGAAAGCTTTGAATGCCAGATTGAACAGGTGTAACCCGAGAACACTCAGCTCACCATTCATGTAGAGCTGCTTAAACTGGGTTGCGGCTTCGGGGCTAATGCCCTCCAGCGCCTTCACAATATCCACTACCGTTTCAGAATTTGGATTGTGGTCTAACGTTTACTGCTGGGTAAACGTTAGACCGACCAAGGCCTAACTCGACTACTTCCAGCCATTACCTGCTTGATTGACTGCACCGCTTGGGTCAAAATTTCGGCGGCTTGGTGAATGTCGTCGTCGGTAGAGAACTTGCCTAGGCCAATTCTGAGGGCACCTTCAACGATGGGCTCGGCTAGCCCCATCGCCCTGAGCACATGGGATGGGGCTTCTACGCCTGAGGAACAGGCAGAGCCGGTTGAAATTGCAAGCTGGTGGCGCACTCTGGCAATAATGGCGCTGTTAGGAAGGCCGAGCATGGAGATGTGCAGGTTCCCCGCCAGGCGGTTTTGCAGGTCGCCGTTGATGACCAGGTCGGGGATTTGGGCTTGGAGGAAGGAGAGGAAGGATTGGAGGCGATCGCGCTTTTGCCCAATCTCAACCTCATCCACCGCCATCTC
>CAYUBC010000120.1:0-8823 GCA_964442885.1 uncultured bacterium
TCATTTGCAACGTGGCCGTTAATCGCCAGCGGCTGACGTGGAGAATCGCAGGAATCAGCTTGGCAATATCCACCCCGTAGCGGGTGCTGGGCTTAAACAGGCTGGCGGGGCCATCGATGGTGATGGTAAAGCCCTGGTCAGCATCGCCCTCGATGTAGGTCATCAGGCGAAACAGCTTCAGGTAGCGAAACATCAGCTTGTATTCGCCGGGGTCGTTGCGGTAAAGGTGCATGACCAGATCACTGGCCTTGTAGAAAATGCCCTGGGTCTGGGCCAGGTTGTAGCGATGCAGCAGCGCGTCGGGGCTGGGGGCATCAAACTCGTTCAGAATGTGGTTATCAGGCAGGTCAGCATAGAGGCCCCGGCGAAGGGCATCGGGAGATACTGCGTGCTCCAACTCCTGGCTGAGCTGCTGGCTGAGCATAGCCCGGTGGCGCTCGGCCTGAGCAGGAGATTGCACCGCCTGGGCCGCCATGGTAAAGAGCCGATGCCGCAGGGCCACGGGCTCCAGGGGGCTGACCTGGTCAAAGCTGGCAAAGCTGTTGCGCAGAATATGGGCCAGTCCGCGCCGAATGCGGTAGTTGGTTTCTTCGCCTTCCAGGTCTTGCAGGTGCCGGTTGAGGTCGCCCTGGGTTTGCCCCACCTGGGCCTGAAAAATTTGGATCAAATCCGCCGCCATGGCCCGATTAGCCGGATTCAGCGCCAACCGTTTAGGCTGGATGGCCTCACCCTGGTAGCGATAAATTAACAGGTCGCTGGGTAACGTTGCACTGCCTCCGGTAACGCGCCGTCAGGCTGAAATTATAGCCACTACGACTTTAAGGCAATTTCTAGATAAAAACCTACCCCTGTAGGATGGACAAAGCCTGCGTGCCCATCTTACCGTTAGGCTGTGGCTCTAGTCTAAAGGCTCTAGCTAGATTGAGAGTCAAGGGGGCAATGCAGAACTCAAGGTTGTCAGTGCCAGCTTAACTATGGGGCCAGGAGCATCATTTCCTGGAACACCCACTTGCAGAACGCATGGCCCCAAGGGGCACATCTCCGCCCTAGAGTTTATCGAGCTGTAGAGGGGGGTGGGGCTTGCGCCGCTGCCACCGCCGCCCCAGCCACTGCCCCGCATCATCGACCACGGAATACAACACCGGTACCACCAGCAGGGTCAACAGCGTGGAGATTGTCAGCCCTCCCAAAATCACTGTGGCGATGGGTGAATAGGCATCCATGCCGATGTCTGGGAAGAAGGCCAGCCGCACAATCACAATCATGGTGGTGAGGGTGGTCATGGTGATGGCTTTGAGCCGCACTGGGCCAGCCATGCGGATGGCGATGTCGCGGGGCACCCCCTCGGCCCGCTTGGCCAGCACCAGTTCCAGCAGCAAAATGGCGGCAGACAGCGATAACCCTGACAAAATCACAATGCCCAAAATCGAGACGGTCGAGAGGGTTTGCTGAGCCAGCACCAGCCCGCCCAGCACCCCCGCCAGTTGGAGTAGAATCGCCCCCATCATGATCAGCGGCTGCACAAAGGAGCCAAATTGGATCACCAAAATCAGGTAGATCAAAATTAGCGACACCAGCAGTCCCTTGAGCAGGCGGCTGAATTCGATCATCATATCGGTCATGTCGCCCATGGAGTCGAGCCCGTAGCCGGGGGGAAAGGTGAGTTCCATCCCTGCTTGCATCACCACGGCCATGGATAAGTCCATGGAGGCGGGGCCACCCTTGCGGTAGTAGCCATTGACGTAGACAACGCGCTTGCCGTTGACATGCTCAATCACGGTGGGGCCACTGCCGCGTTCTAGGCTGGCCACTGTGTTTAACGGCACTTGCTGCCCCATGGGGGTGGTGATGTAGGTGCCAGACAGGTCGGCGGCGGTGCCGCGATCGCCCGCAAAGAAATAGAGAGTGACGGCCAGCACAATTGAGGCAGCGGCGATCTCCAGGGTGATCTCTCGGTGGTTCAAGCAGCGATCGAGCAGCCAGCCATAGCCCTGCTCTAGCCGCTGAAACCCAACCCGCACCGGCCTGAGCAGCCACTGCAACCGGCTGCGTCGCGGCTGAGCCTGAGGTGGGCGCAGCACCCAGGCCGCAATCAGCGGAATCAGCGTCACCGACACCAGCAGCGAGGCTACAAAGGCAAACACCATCGGCCAAACCAAACCGACAAACATCAGCCCTGTCAGCCCCCCGGCCAGAATGGTGGGCACCAGGATGGTTAGATCCTAACTAAGCTTTGAGCTGAGCATCACTGACGTAGTCAATTTCTTCGATCAGACTGCACAATTCCTGGCTGTCTGGGTCGTCGAGGGGGCGATCGGCCCAGCGATCGCGATAGGTTTCCAGCTCGCCTTTGAGCGTCTGCATCAGGCGAATTTGCTCGCCTAGGGTGCCAATCTTGCGATCCAGCCAATCTCGCACCACCGGGCAAGCCGGACAGCCCTGGTAGCGAACCTGGACAATCTGCTGAATCTCTGACAGCGAAAATTGCAGCGACTGCGCTTTTCTAATGAACTGCAACCGCTGCACGGCGGCGTCATCGTAGTAGCGGTAACCGCTCTCGGCCCTGGCGGTAGGCTCTAGCAATCCCAGCGTTTCGTAGTAGCGAATGGTGGCCACCGCTACCTGGGTGCGGGCCTACAGCTCTCCGATTTTTAGGAGCCAAGGGCTGATGACAGCGGCCTGAGCGCGCACAGCGTCCATAGTGGATCGGTAGGGGTAAGAACTCACCCAATATAAACTCTCAAGTCGCTTGTAGAGTCAAGCCTGGCATTGTGAAGAATTGTAGTGGCAGTCAGACCTCCGAGTTCTTCGAGAACTCGGAGGTCTGACTGCCAGCGGGCGGGGTGGACTCTGCCCGGGTTATTAGATATTCATTGGCCTACTGCCCTCGACTCAGATAGTCTAGAATCCCATTGGCGATCGCCTGTCCCATTTGTGCCTGCCACTGTGGATCGCGTAGCTTGGGCGCATCTGTAGCCCCGGTGACAAAGCCAATCTCAATCAGCGCGGCGGGCATGGTAGTGCGGCGCAGCACAAAAAAGCGGGCCTGGCGCACGCCGCGATCGTTGTTGGGCAAACTCGCCAAAACACGCCGATGCAAGACCGTCGCCAACCCCAGCCCCGAATCGGAAAAGTAATAGGTCTCCAGGCCATTCACCTCTGGTCGCTGCATATTCACCGCGTTGGCATGAATGCTGACAAACACCGTCGCGTTGGTAGCAGCGGCCATATCCACACGGGGCTGCAAGTCCACGGTCTGGTCGCTCTGGCGAGTCATTTGCACGGTAATGCCCTGGCTCTGCAAGATGGCGGCGGCATGGTAGGCCACAGCCAACACCACGGCCTTCTCCTGTAAGCCGCCAATTCCCACTGCGCCAGGATCGACGCCCCCGTGGCCAGGGTCGAGCATCACCACCAGCCGCTCCCGATTAGGGATTTGGGCAACGGGAGCCACCTGAGTGCTGGGAGTTTGTGCTGCCCCTGGGTAAATCGCCTGGGGGGCCTGGGTAGCCGCCCCAATCACCGGCAACACAACGGTGGTTGGGGCAACGGCAACCTGGCCGGCAGTGAGCCCAATGGGAGTCATAACAATCCCCCCGTTTACCAACGTCACCTGCCAGTCAGGGCTAACGGCATCCAGCGTCAGGGTAATGCGGACGGCTGGCGGTAGGGTGGGAAATTGAGTCACGGCCCAGCGGTAGATGCCATAGCGATGGTGGGGCAGTGCTTCTGGGGTAAGCTGTGGCGGAATGGCGGCATTGAGCACATCAATGACCATCTGGCGCATCTGGTTGGCATCGCGGGTGCGATAAATCTGAATCTGCGGCGCAGCGCCCGCAGTTGGCACAAAAAACCCGGTCGTAGTGGTTTGAACGCCCTGAATTACCGTTGCCGTAGGTGACACTGGCGCGTAACTGACCTGGTTAAGGCTGAGCAACGGCGGCAGCGGACTGCGACTGGAAACCGACCGCCGCGCTGGGGTTGGCACCCTGTCCGTAGCCTTAGCCGCCGCCTCGGCTTGAGTAGCGCTGGGCAACTGCACCACCCACTGGGCATCGGTTAGCCCCCAAACTTTAACCTGCTGGGGATCCACCCGATAGCTGGGATCTAGCTCTAACACCATGCGGGTTGTGCGAGCATCGGCCTGCATAATTTTGACGGATTGCACGGCGCTACCCATAAACTGGTCGCCCACCGCTTCATCCGTCACAATGCCAGGTAGATCGATCACCAAACGGCTGGGGTTTTGCAGCAGGCTGACCTGAGGCTGCACACCGCTCTCAGTAGTGAACATGAAGCGATTCTGCCCCGTGTCAAACTGCCAGGTTTGCAACCGGGCGGTAGCCTTAGCTGGCAGGCTACCAAACAGGCACACCCCTACTACACCAACGACCCCAGTAAAGAGCTGCTTAATCTGCAAACCGCTTCCCCACACCCACTGATTAATTCAGGCCAGACCTGGGCAAGGGGCCAGCCTCCCTGAGCCCAAGGAACGAAAAGCTGACTGCAAAAGGTGCCGCTGTCTGGCATAAATTGACTAAATCGGCTTAAATACTAGCTCGGTTTCCCAATTACGGCGCATTGTTCAAACCAGGTATAATTCCAGCATTGTTCTGGTGCTACCGGGCTACGGTGGTTTGCCGCCCTCTGAAGAGAGACACATCCTATGACCTGGATTCCTGTGGCAATCTCCCTGGGTGCCGCCCTTGGAGCCCTAAGCCGGTACTACACCACTCTGTTCTGGGTGCTGAAACGAGGCAAAGCATTTCCCTACGGTACGTTGTTTGTCAACCTTAGCGGCTCGCTCTTAATTGGCATTCTAGCCGCCACTACGACGCAAAACTTGCTGCCGATGGCGGTGCAAAAACTGGTGATGACGGGCTTTTTAGGAGCCTACACCACATTTTCTTCCTACATCTTAGACTCTGCCTATTTATTCCGCAGTCGGCCACCTTATTGGGCCATTTTCTATTGGTTGGGTAGCCCATTGTTGGGATTTTTCTGTGTCAAGATTGGGATTGTGCTGGGTGAGAGTTTAGGGTGAGAAAAAAGCCAGGCGATGGGCATCATGAACTGGCGTTTGGCGGTATGAGGTAAACGATTAGGGCAACCCCCAATCCAAAGCAGAGCATGCCCAGTAATGGACTGCCTAGCCAGTAGAGCAGAGCGTAGAGGCGGTTAACCTCAAGCAGGTTACCGCTATCCAGTTCGTAGGTCGAAAACGTCGTGTAGGAACCTAAAAAACCCGTCGTTACCAGAAGCAAAAGGTCTGGCGTCAAAGCTATTTGGCTAACCGCCAAGGTTGTGACCAGGCCGATTAAGAAACAGCCACTCAGATTAACCAAAAACGTGCCGATGGGAAACATGGAGTCAATCAACCCGCTGAGCCATTGATCGGCGTAATAGCGGCAGAGGGCACCAACCACCGCCCCTAGCACAATGGCAATGGGAGCACGAACTTTAGGATTTGCGAACATAGCCGGGCTGGAGGTCATTCTACTCAGAGCATCTTACCCCCGGTGGCCTAGTGCAGCAGGTTGAGGCAGCCGAAGACAACCAGAATCACTACCGCTCTGGTTAGCCAGCTTACTCGGATGCGCAGGGCATTAATTTCAGAGGCCTGCCGTTCAAGGAGGGGATCTAGGGTGGGGGGAAGCACCCGCTGGGCAGGCAGATCGTCTTGAACGGGGTCTACATCAATGACGGGGATGGCGCTGGCCTCAAAAGGCAGCGGGTCGCCATCGAACCTGACTTGCTCAAATAGCCAGCGGGTAATCAGCCAGGGGCAGTTTTTCTTCAACCATCGCAGGGCAAAAATCCGAAAGACGGGCTTGCTGTAGCGGGCGATGGTCTTGATTGGCCAACGTAAGGCTCGCAGCGGCACTCTTTGATCGATGAGCCGCCCAGAGCCGACTTCGTAGAGGCAGTCAATCACCGATTTGGCCACGGCTTCTTCGCGCTGAAAAAGGTTATCTAGCAGCAACAACACCTCCTCAATGCGCTCTAGCTCGGCCTGGCTGACCTTGCTTAGGGGGGCTGGGGAAGGGGTCTGGAGATTCTGCATGGTGGTGTCAGGAACGCTCTGCCGCAAATTGCTCAATTAACCAGCGATTCACGGCGCTATCATGATCAGTCTGGCTGCGGCGCAGGGCTGCTTCGACTATCGCCAATGTTAACCCTGGCAAGGCTTCTGAAACTGTAATTTGCCGACTGCCGCCGTGGGCAACCTGGAAAGCCACTACCGCCGCCGTCTCGACATTTATTACACTCCCAGTGTACTGAACCCCACGGGCAGCGTAACCAAGGCTGGGGCTTGGTTACGCAATTTGGGTCAGGTCGGGGAAGTAGGTGAGGAGCTGGTCGTAGCTGAGGCTGTCGGCTGGGTCTTGGGGCGTCCAGAGTAGTTCGTAAACCAGTAGATAGTCTGGAGTAGTAGCGCCTAGGCGACGCAGGGCCGCTTGCAGATCGCTGGCTGAGTAGATGGGCTGGCCCAGCAGAGGCTGATCGTCGGCGGTGCCCACAATTAGCGTGACGACGATGTAGGCGGCAGGGTCGGCGTCGGTGCTGGGGGTGTAGGTGCTGCGCTGGAGTTTGCCACCGACGTTGACCAGGGTTTCTCTGGAAAATTTGCTGCGCTCGGTTACTGAAAGTTGCTCAAAGACCTGCGCGGCCTGCTCACGACTGGCGACGGTTTGAGAACTGGCTCTGGCGTAGGCCCAGTATTCGGGCGATCGCAACAGCGCCAGCACTGACTCCTGCAACAGGCGGCTGAGGCCAGCCTTGCTATCCAAATCGGTACGAGAGGCCATTGCGTCCAGGTCGCCCTGCAAACTGCGGGCCTGGGAAAGCAGTGCCACTTGAAGCTGGGTCACCGTGACTCGGTTGTTGGTTAGCTCGTTGCCACCGCCAGCCCCCCTGGCCCCTGAGCTGGAACGGTTGCCCTTCAGCCGCATCAAATTCATCAAGAGCGGCAGCACCATAAACCCGAAAACGGCCAGCAAAAATAGCAGGCCAACATCTCCTCCAACCGTAACGGTAGAGCCAGGATAGCCAATGTAGCCGCCGGGATAGGGCGCTGGTACCACTACTGGGCCAGTGCGCGGGTAGGGGTAGCCACCGGGCGGGTAGTAGGGGCCACCACCATAGCCACCGCCAAAGCTTCCGCCTGGCCCACCCGGCCCTGGAGCCGGGATGGCACCACCGGAGGAGCCAGCAGGGGCATCGAAGGTGCCGCCCCTGGCTCGCCCACCCGATAGGCCCAGCGGTTCGGTATTGTCCCCTAACAATCCCAGGGGCTGAGCCTGGTAGCGCCGAGCCGCCAGGCGATTTTCGACCAAAAAGCCCAGACAACTGAGGGCCAGAAGTCCAAGAATAGCCAGGTAGACGCGGCGGGCATGCCTGGATTGTGGCGGGGGGGAAGCTGCCATAGTGCTCTCAACCAAACTAGGACAGGGGCAGGAGGGCGCAGTACAGGCGTACCGAGTCCTGTGCTTCAAATTCTACCATTGCTGCCAGGGAGCCAAGGTTAAGCCGAAACGGCGAGGCGAGGTATCGGTTGTCAATGCCTGGTGTATAGTTTTGGTGAATCCGGTTCTGGGCGTAGCACACCATGAATATTCCCCTTCAGTTTGACTCTTTTAGTCAGCCTCAGTCCTCAGACCTGGGCACCCTGCTGCATCCTATTAGCTGGGAGTTAAACGCTGTCGATTTCAGTGAATGGCTGACTTCACCCTCACCAGGGGCCAGTTTGCAGAGCGCCCCGTCGTCTTCAATGGTGCTGGCACAACAGTTTGACCAGGATATTTTGGGAGACATTGCCGCCGCCTGGAAGGTTTTTGTGGAATCGGGCCAAATTTGGGCCTTGCTGGTTGGTATTGTCATTGGTTATCTGATTCGCAACCTAACGGCCTACTGACCCCGGCCCGGGAGAAATTGCCCTAACCCTGGTGAATCCGTATTTTTGTCTTGCATGATTTAAGGAGTCCCGTTGGAACCTGCTTCCCCCCAAACCTGGAGTCAGCGCTTTGAAACGGCTTTGCATCCGGCGATCGCCCGGTTCAATGCCAGCATTGGGTTTGATATCCAGCTGATTGAATACGACCTAACTGGCTCGGTGGCCCATGCCAAAATGTTGGTCAAAACTGGCATTCTTAGCCCTGAGGAGGGCGAGCAAATTGTCACCGGCCTGGAAACCATTCGCCAGGAATACCGCCGGGGCGAATTTCGGCCAGGGGTGGAGGCGGAGGATGTGCATTTTGCCGTAGAACGACGGCTGACTGAGCTGATTGGGGAGGTGGGCAAAAAGCTGCATACGGCCCGCTCCCGCAACGACCAGGTTGGTACCGATGTGCGGCTCTATCTGCGGGCGGAAATTGAGGCCATCCAGGCCGAACTGCGGCAGTATCAGCAAACCCTGCTGAGTCTGGCCGAACACCACGGGGAAACGCTGATTCCGGGCTATACCCACCTGCAGCGGGCGCAACCCCTGAGCCTGGCTCACCATTTGCTAGCCTACTTCGACATGGCCCAGCGCGACTGGGAACGGCTGCAAGACATCCAGAAGCGGGTGAATATTTCGCCCTTGGGCTGTGGGGCGCTGGCGGGGACGACGTTTCCCATTGACCGGCATTACTCGGCTGAGTTGCTGGGGTTTGAGCGGGTTTATGGCAACAGTTTGGATGGGGTCAGCGATCGCGACTTTGCCATTGAATTTGCCTGCGCCGCCAGCCTGATTCTGGTGCATCTGTCGCGACTGTCGGAGGAGATGATTCTCTGGGCGTCGGAGGAGTTTAGCTTTGTCAGCCTGACCGATAGCTGCTCCAC
>CAYUBC010000121.1:0-6159 GCA_964442885.1 uncultured bacterium
GATGAAACCCGGAGTCGGGGTACGGGTGGCACCGGGTTGGGGTTGACACTGGCGAGATCGCTAGTTGAGGCTATGGGTGGGCAACTCGGTGTGCAATCCAAACCGGGGCAGGGCAGCGTATTTACCATTAGCTTACCAATGTAGGAGATACTCCCATGAGCGCTCGTATTCTATTGGTTGAAGATGAGGAAAAGCTAGCCAAGTTTGTGCAGCTAGAGTTGTCCTACGAAGGTTATGAGGTCAGCGTGGCCCACGATGGGCTCTCAGGGCTAATGGCCGCCCGCGATCAATCCCCGGATTTGATTATTCTGGACTGGATGATGCCCGGGCTCACCGGGGTGGAGGTCTGCCGCCGCCTGCGCCAGACCGGTTGCCAGACGCCAGTAATGCTGCTGACCGCCAAGGACGAGGTCAGCGATCGCGTGGAAGGGCTAGACGCCGGGGCCGACGACTACGTAGTTAAACCCTTCAGCATTGAGGAACTGCTGGCCCGCGTGCGGGCTCACCTGCGCCGCAACGAACCTCAGGATGCCGAAAGCCTGGTGTTTGATGACCTGATTCTGGATCGTAAGAGCCGCCAGGTGAAGCGGGGCCAGCGGGAAATTGAACTAACGGCCAAGGAGTTTGACCTGCTGGAATACTTAATGACCAACCCGCGCCAGGTGCTAACCCGCGATCGCATTCTGGAAGAGGTCTGGGGCTATGACTTCATGGGCGACTCTAATATTATCGAAGTCTACATTCGCTATCTGCGCCTGAAGCTAGAGGCCGAGGGCGAAAGCCGCCTGATTCAGACCGTGCGCGGCGTGGGCTATGTACTGCGCACCTAGGCCACGCTCCAGACACAAAAAACCCGGCCAGACGCCGGGTTTGACAAAGTGAGTCAGGTGCGAACCATAGTTACTGAAGATGTAAATGGCTCTTTTCAATGATGATCATGGATGCCCCAGGCTGGGTTAACGGGGGATTAAGTCTTGGCGACGGCCAGGGCTTTAACCCCCTGGTCGCGGCTTAGCACCGGGGGGCGAAAGAGAATTCTTAGCAGCAGCCCCAAAGATTGCAGTTCACCGGGGCTATCCCACCGTTTCCATTGGCCGGGGCGGCAAAACAGAGTTTCCACCAGGGTGCGATACTGGGGCAGCGGCAGCGGGTCAAACTCGACCCGCACCAGGGGAAACTCTTCCCCCTGCCTGACCTCCAGAATGATGCCGGTGATTCGCAAGCCTTCTTCAGCCATGACCATTTCCACCGGCTGACCCACCTGCAACGGAGAATGGAACGGTATGGTTTGGGTCAGGGCGATCTCTGCCCCCGCTTCCGACATCATTGTGGTAATCCCCCACCAGGGCTGTGCAACCGCTCCTGCTAACGACTGAGCCATCAGCCCATCCCCGTCTGCCCTCTGCCCTCTGCCCTCTGCCTGCCCTGCTTCTCCACCGGCGGGCAGGGGCAACAACCGCATCACCCGCCGCAGGTCAAACCACACCTGGGCATCGGGTCGGGGCACATCCAGCAAAATCAGCAGGGCAATGCCTAGCATCACCAGGTTGTAGGTGCTCCAGATCCAACCCAGGGCCAACCCCTTGGCGTGCGTTGTGTAGTAGTCGCTGCCCCAGCCCGCTGCCAGGCACAGGCCCAAATTGCGCCATAGGCTCAGGGCCGTCAGCCCAAACAAGATCACCAATGGCCACCCCAGCCGCCAGTTGAACTGGAATTGCTGGTTTGAAGTGCCCTTAGGCGTTACCTTAAAGCCCTTGGAAAAAGGGCTGATCATGGCCTGAACCACCGTGGCGGCCAGGGGGAAAACCAGCACCAGGGAGTAAATATCTGACAGCAGGGCCGAGCGGGAGCGATCGTTAAGCCAGCCAAACACCGTCAACTGCACCAGGTAGTAGGGCAAAAAGAAATAGAGAATTTCTGGGGTTGTGGCCTGGATGGGAATCACATTTAGAAACGAGTAGGCCAGGGGCATCAGCAAAAAAATGATGCGGGGAATGCTATTGAACCAGTGCATTAACCCTTCTAAATGACCCAACCGCTGCAGCGGAGTCAGCCCTGGAATAGTCAGCGGGTTGGCCTCAATAAAGAAGGCTTGCAGGGTGCCCCTGGCCCATCGCAACCGCTGAATGGCATGGGCTGAAATGTCCTCTGCCGCCAGCCCAGCACTGAGCTTTTCATCCAGGTAAATCACCTCGTTGCCCTGGGCCGCCAGGCGTACCGAGGTGAAGTAGTCTTCGCTGAGGGATTCGGTGACAAAGCCGCCGCTGTTTTCCAGGGCGCTGCGCCGCACCACAAAAGAGGTACCAGAGCAGACCACACTACCGGCTCCATCCCGCATGGGTTGAATTTGCCGATAGAAGACTTCTTCTTCTGGAGTCAGCACGCCTTCTAAACCCAGGTTGCGGGCAATGGGGTCGGGGTTGTAAAAACTCTGGGGAGTTTGCACCAGGCCAACTTTAGAATTTTGAAAGAAACCCACGGTGCGGTCTAAAAAGTTGCGAGTCGGCACAAAGTCGGCATCAAAGGAGGCGATTAGTTCGCCAGCGGTGTGCTGAATGGCGTGGTTGAGGTTGCCAGCCTTGGCGTGGTGATTGTTAGGCCGGGTCATATATCGACAGCCCAATTCTTCGGCCAGGGCTTGAATTTCGGGACGGCGGGTATCGTCCAGCAGGTATACCGTTTTGCGGGGGTAGTGCATGGCCTGGCAGCCAATCACCGTGCGGCGCAGAATAAAGGCCGGTTCATTGTAGGTGGGGATAAAAACATCCACCGAGGGTTGGTACACCTGGTTGAGGACAGCGTGTTCTAGGGTATCGGCCTGGGGTTTGCGATCGCGCACCCGCAGCAACAACACCAGTTGAATGATGCTGGCCGTTAGCCCAAACATTTCCATGCCCAGCAGCAGCAGGCTAACGGTGCCGTTCGCTGGGGTAGACAGATTCAGCGTAGACAAACAGCGCCACAGCACGTAGCGAATCACCAGAGTGAGCAAAATGCCGACCACAATGTATCGTGACCAGGGTCGGGGCCGGGGGGAAATGCGCGTTACCCCGCAGGCCAGCAGCAGCAACAGCACCGCCGGAGCCAGCAAAAACTGAACCGTCACCATCGGCACTTGCAGCCACATGGGCGGCTGATTTTGAAGCACCTGAAGTTGGCTAAACACCAGGGTAATGCGCTCTTCCCCAGCAAACCAGGCCGCGACAATGGCCGCTGCCACAACAACTACGGCTAGCATGATCACCGTAGCCATGTGAATGCGAGGATTGGGTTTAGAGGGTAGGGTTGGCCTGGGCGCAACGTTTCGCAGCAAGGTCATAGTAGTCCGTAGGTAAGGATAAAACCGTCAACTGACTCGCAACGCTTCCTATAGGGCTACACACGTTTTTAGACTAGGGTTGTCTGTGCTCCATCCTTATTTTGAAAGAGACAGATAAAAATAACCTGAGTAACCTGTTACCACGTGCGCTCCCAGGACAACCGGAAGCAAATCTCGTAGCTCTTCCACTCGGTTTCCTTGGCCCTATTCCCTGCTTTCCCCATCTCCCATAAACACCTCTCTCACCTGCCCATGGCTAAACCAGAAGCTCCCTCTGCCCTGACGCAGGAGCCGTTGACTGACTAACCGCCGTAGCAACGGCTGACATACCAGTGGCCATCCCCGCTTGGGGTTCAACGTGAGCAGCCCTCGAATAATTCCCTGCTGAAGCGTAAAGGACAGCCACAGCACGGCACTGAGTAAGCTAGCGGCCAGTACCCGTAGCCGTTCTGGCCGCAGCAACGTCAGGGGCGGTTGCCCCTCCAGGACTGGCGGGAGCACCAGCACTAGAGCCAATATCCCAGCCAGCAGCCCTACCAGCAGTATCGTGTTACGCAGGGCCATGACAACATCTTGATTGAGGCCCTGGCGACTCTGGATAGTCTGGGGTAGCCCGCCCCAAACCACTGCACTCAGGCCCAGCCCCCAGCCTAAAACCGCCCCGATGACGCCACTCCAGCCAAAGGCGGGTAGCCCCAGGTTAAAGCGACCCAGCAGGGAGGCCGCCAAACCACCAAACCCCAAACCCAATAGTAAAGCCGGGATGGCACTGGCCAGCGCTAGTATCCCCAAACCCTGCCCAGAGGCCGTAGCCAGGCTCAGCCGAGTATGGGGAAAGGACTCTAAATCTAACTGCGAGAACACCAGCCCCACCGCTAACCCCAACCCCAGGTTGTGCCCCACCAGCCAGAAAATGAGCGCCAGGCCCAGCCCTACCACGATCCGGTAGAGCAGCCGCTGGGATGCGGGTAGCCAGGTGTAATCCAGCCGATCCAACCGAAACTGGCGGGGTTGATGCTCTAACTGGTGGGCCAACCAGCTCAGAGCCGCTTGACCCTGGGTAGGGCGGCCCTCACTCTGAAGCTGATACTCACAAAAGCATTTGACCAAAGAGGCTCGGCCCGTAATGGGAGCATCGCCCTGGCTAATGGCCTCGGCCATCAGCACCAGCATACTCAGGTAGAGGGGGTAGCGAGCCAACTGTTGCAGGGCCTTACTGGCCTTAATGCGGGGCCAGAGGGCCTGGCGATTTTGGCCCAGCACATAGGTTTTGACCTGCTGAGCCGCCAGAGGCACAATGTGTACACCGCTGTTGAAATAGCTGAAGTTAATGCCGCCCGCTTCTAGCACCTGGCGACGGCAGCACAGAATAGCGGTTTGGTTGGCGTTGCTGCGCAGCAGGATGTCTAAATCCTTGGCTAAGCCGCGCTGGCGATCGCTGGATAACTCATCAAATCCATCCAACAGCAGTGTTAGCTGAGCGGTTTGCAGCCAGGTCGTCGCTGTAGACTGGCACACCCGATACTCTTCCCAAAGGTAGGCCATTAGCCAGGTTTCTAGCGGTTTCCCGGCCCAAGCCGCCAGGTCTATTAACACTGGCACTGGCCCACCGCTGCGGCTGGCCCGCTGCACGAGGAGTTCGGCCACCGCTAGCAGGGTGTGGGTTTTGCCCATGCCCGGCTCGCCTAAAATCAGCAGCCGTCCATCAACACCATCGCTTTGAAACAGGTCGGCGATCGCCTGGTATGACGTCAACACCTGGGCCTCTTGCCGTGCGTACTGCATGCCCCAAACCTTGTAGCTGAGGGGGATATCCTTAGTCTTACCCCCTGCCGGTGGCGGGGCCAGCAGCGGCAACCCGGCTCGATAGGCACGAATTTGCTGCCCTACCACCTGACCCAGCGCCTGACGCTCAGCCACAGGATTGGCCCCCAGGGGAGTGAACTGAAGTAACGCACTGGCAAGCATAGACCCAGACAAGCGAATGCAGGCTCAAGCGCCATTGTAGCGGCCCAGCCCACCGCGCCGTATAAATCCAGGACAACCTCCTCAAACGGCCTAACTTTCGACACTAGGCGCGGGGAGATAAAAGCCCTGGATTTCAGCTTTTGGGCCAGCCTTTGGGCCAGCTTTTGGGTTAAATCGAAATCGGAAATACCCAATCCTGGTAAACGGTGTCGCGGCCCTCGGTAATGGCTGTGAGCTTGTCGCGCAGGCGGTTGGTGATGGGGCGCTCGGTGGGTAACACGTAGGTTTCGACCTGGCGCACCGGGGTAATTTTGGCCGCCGTGCCGCTGAGAAAGACTTCGTCCGCGATTAGCAACTCGGATTTATCCACCGGGCGCTCAACCACCTCAATGCCCAGGTCGCGGGCCAGGGTGAGGATGCTGTCGCGGGTAATCCCCTCTAGAATGTCTTGCTCGTAGCCTGGGGTAATCAGCTTGCCGTGGCGGACGATAAACACGTTCATACCTGAGGCTTCGCTGACCTTGCCCTGGGAGTTCATCAAAATCGCTTCGTCAAAGCCCGACTCTACGGCTTCGGTTTTAGCCAGGGAAGAGGTAATGTACGCGCCGCTAATCTTGCCGCGCAGGGGCAGGCTGCGGTCTTCCTGACGGTGCCAGGAGCTAATTCGGCAGGAAACGCCGTCAGGAGAGAGGTAATCGCCTAATTCCAGCCCGTAGACAAAGAAATTCTTCTCTACGTTGTGTAAACGAGGGGAAATGCCCAAATCTGAAGTGTACACAAAGGGTCGAATATAAAACGAGACGGTGGGGCAATTTTTTTTGACAAAGTCGATCAGCACCGACTGAATTTTATCCGCCGGTAGGTCGTAGTTT
>CAYUBC010000121.1:6169-8818 GCA_964442885.1 uncultured bacterium
GTAGTTTAGTAGCCGCGCGCTGGTGCTGAGGCGCTGGCAATGGCGGTCAAGCCGAAACAGCAAAATCTGCCCACTAGTTTGAGGGTCGGGAATGCCGCGCAAGCCGCCAAACGCGCCAGTACCATAGTGCAGGGCGTGGGTGGCAATGGAAATTTTGGCATCGTTAAAGTCCCGAAACTGGCCTTCAAAATAGGCAATGGGCAAGAAGTTATGCATAACTACGGCTGGACTGAGCTAGAAATTGGCAATGAGTTCTTTACAAGGATAGTGCCAATTTCAGGCTTCCTGTAAGAAGTTCAGCCTTCTTATCGGGATTTTGGATTTTGGCCAGTCTCCCCTCCTGGGAGGGGCAGGGGTGGGTTAGGGATTTTGGATTGGCGATTTTGGATTTTGGCCAGTCTCCCCTCCTGGGAGGGGCAGGGGTGGGGCACCCCAAGAAAGACAGGGATGGGTGGGTCAGGAAAACAGTACGCAAAAACCCCAGCCCCGCGCGCGCTTGCCGTGCAAACTGGGGGGCTAGGGTACCATTAACCGTACCCACGCAATCTGCTGTTTAGATTTGCGGGGTTAGCCGTTCGTGGGCGTTGCGACTACCCACGGACAGCACCAAGATTTTTGAGTTCTAAACTATCACCGCTTGAGTCAAACGGCTTAGTGCAAAAGACCACTGGTACAGACGCTTGCTGTCAACCGTGGTGGAGATTTTTTTCCAACCAGGCCCAGGCCATGAGTGAACTCTGGGTTCATGCTGACCTCAGGAGATTTCTTGGAAAGATCATTCCTCTGCGTAGGATGGGCAAAGGGCCTTGCCCGTGCCCATCAGGCGTTCTGCCGATGGGCACGCAAGCTTTGCCCATCCTACAGGGGTATGTTTTTATCTGGAAATCGCTTGATGCTTGGCCAGGCCAGGAATGACAATCCCGGCCTGGCTTCAACTCATTTCGCAAAGATAAAGGTGGGCGCGACATCAACCGGGCGGTAGCCAGCGGCAATGCACAGGGCCATGGATTCGGTGGTGGCCACTTCGGCTGTGGTAGCCAGACCCACCACACAGTCGGAATAGCGCACGGGCAGCACGCTACGGCGGCAGTTATCCAGCACGTCGGCGGAGCTGCTTACCTCCAGGCTGCCGTGGATGGTGGCAACGCAGGTGGCCAGCTCGTTGGGGCGGCGATCGCGGCTACAGGCGGCCAGCACTTGCTCTGGGGCCAGCTCCGTTTCATCGGTAATATCCACCACGCAGCGAGACACCTGTTCCGGCTTTAGCGCCTGGGCGCAGGCGGCAGACGCGGCCTCTGCCTCAATGCCTGCATCAATCAACGCGCCAGCACAGGTGGCAAACTCATTGGCCTGGGCAGCCAGGGGAGAAAAAACCAGCATTGGGGCGACTATCGTGCCAATCACCGCAAATGGTATTGCAGAGCACTGGATAGGACGCAAAGAGCGATGAAAATGTAGCATAACAGAACGTTAAGGGTTATTTCGCTTAGTTAACAGTTGTAATCGACGGTTACTGAGTGTTGGTCAATAAACTACATGGGATTGCTTCACCAAGGTACCAGTCCTGGCTGTGGTTGCCCATGCCTTCTGTTTCTGAACGCTAGATCTTCTACAGTGAAGAGTAGCAGGAAAAGTCAATTGCGTGACCCAGAGGTTAATTTAGTATGCGCCTGAGTGACATAACTCACCCGAACCAACTGCATAGTTTATCGATTCGGCAGCTAGAAGACATCGCCCGACAAATTCGCGAGAAGCATCTGGAAACGGTGGCAACCAGTGGCGGGCACCTGGGGCCAGGGTTGGGCGTGGTGGAGCTAACCCTGGGTCTTTATCAAACTCTCGATTTGGATCATGACAAGGTGGTGTGGGATGTGGGCCACCAGGCCTATCCCCACAAGCTAATTACCGGACGTTATGACAACTTCCATACCCTGCGCCAAAAGGACGGAGTAGCGGGCTACCTGAAGCGCAGCGAGAACAAGTTTGACCACTTTGGGGCTGGCCATGCGTCTACCAGCATTTCCGCTGCCCTGGGCATGGCCCTGGCCCGCGACCTGGCTGGGGATACCTACAAGGTGGCGGCCATCATTGGCGATGGGGCGCTAACCGGGGGAATGGCCCTGGAAGCGATCAACCACGCCGGGCACCTGCCCCACACTAATCTACTGGTGGTGCTCAACGATAATGAAATGTCGATTTCGCCCAACGTCGGGGCAATTCCGCGCTACCTCAACAAAATGCGCCTGAGCCCGCCGGTGCAGTTCCTCACCGACAATCTGGAGGAGCAGTTCAAGCACCTGCCCTTTGTCGGCAGTTCCCTCTCCCCAGAACTGGATCGGGTCAAGGAAGGCATGAAGCGCCTGGCCGTGCCCAAGGTGGGGGCCGTGTTTGAGGAACTGGGCTTTACCTACATGGGGCCAGTGGATGGCCACAATCTGCAAGAGTTGATTGCCACCTTTAAGGAAGCCCACCAGCACACCGGGCCAGTGCTGGTGCATGTGGCCACGACCAAGGGCAAGGGCTATGCCATCGCCGAAAAAGACCAGGTTGGCTACCACGCTCAATCGCCCTTTAACCTCTCCACGGGCAAGGGCCTGCCCTCCACCAAGCCCAAGCCGCCCAGCTACTCCAAGGTATTTGCCGAAACCC
>CAYUBC010000122.1:0-8816 GCA_964442885.1 uncultured bacterium
AAGCTATCTGCAAAGATTTTACCCGCCACTATTTTTTTGACTGAACACTAGTACCTAAAGGCAGAGGGCAGAAGAGGAATTTCTAAGCATACAGAGGTTGCCACCTTAGCCGACAGGCGGGTTATTTTCGCTTCAGACCACTAGGCTTGGCAAAGCCCGGCAGAGTAGGGGGCAGTTGGCGTTGACGGCAAGACTCCGTAGTATGAGTATGGTTTAATCCCTCTGGCTCTGGCCGCTGGGGTTTGTTCATACTCTCCTTTGCTAAGGCTATTCCTTTGCCCTTTTCCTTTTCGTTTCAGTGTGAGGCCTGCTGTAGCCATACCCAGGCCAGGGCCGGTACCTTTAACACGCCCCACGGCCCAGTGCAAACGCCTCGGTTTATGCCAGTGGGCACCCTGGCCAACGTAAAGACCGTCACCCCGGCCCAACTGGCCACCACCGGAGCCCAGATGGTGCTGGCCAATACTTACCACCTGCACCTGCAACCGGGGGAAGATATTGTGGCCGAAGCCGGTGGTCTGCATCGCTTCATGGGTTGGGCCGGGCCGATGCTGACGGACTCCGGCGGCTTCCAGGTGTTTAGCCTGAGCCAAATTCGCACGATTACGGAGGAGGGCGTGACGTTTAAATCGCCCAGAGATGGCCAGATCATCAACCTGCGCCCAGAAACCTCCATTCGCATTCAAAACGACTTGGGTGCGGATGTAATCATGGCCTTTGACGAATGTCCGCCTTATCCGTGCAGTCGTGAAGCTGTGACGGCCTCTACCGATCGCACCTGGCGCTGGCTCCTGCGCTGTGTTGAAGCTCACCACCTCCCCGATCAAGCCCTGTTTGGCATTGTTCAGGGAGGCGTATATCCTGACCTGCGCCAACAGGCGGCTGAACAACTCGCCCAGCTTGACCTGCCGGGCTATGCCATCGGTGGCGTTAGCGTCGGGGAACCGCCAGAACTGATTGAAACCATCGTGCAGGCCACGGCCCCCTGCCTACCGGACAACAAGCCTCGCTATCTAATGGGGGTGGGTACTTACCGCGAAATGGCCCAGGCGATCGCCGCTGGGATCGATTTATTTGACTGTGTCATCCCCACCCGCCTGGCTCGGCACGGGGCCGCCCTGGTCGGCGGCGATCGCTGGAACCTGAAAAACCAGCGCTTCCGCCGCGACTACACCCCCCTAGATGCCACCTGCCCCTGCTATACCTGCCAGCACTTTAGCCGCGCCTACCTCTGTCATCTCATCCATGCCAAGGAAATGCTGGCCTTTACGCTGCTTTCTATCCACAACATCACGGAACTGGTGCGATTTACCCAGCGCATCCGCGCCGCCATTCTGAGCGATCAGTTCACCCAGGAGTTTGCCCACTGGCTGACCCCAAGCCCGCTGGCGGCATCGTCTACAGGCTCCACAGCGTGATAAAATGCTACAAACTTTGTAAATCCAGATTAAAAGTCAAGCATTCTATGCAGTGCTCGACTTGGCATCCGGTTCTGGCTAACTTGGCTGTGTAGAGAGAGGACTCATCATCAATGGACGCTGTAATGTTGCTGGCAAAGCTACCCGAAGCCTATTCCCTGTTTGATCCCCTGGTGGATGTGCTGCCCATTATTCCCGTGTTTTTCCTGCTGCTGGCATTTGTGTGGCAAGCTGCCGTGGGCTTTAAATAAACTAGCTCTACAGCCTTGAGGCTTACTCAGGTCGAGCGTTAGCTCGTCAGGCTAAGCCCAGGATAGGTGAGCGATTGACTACTCCCCAAAACTTCATCATCCCTTAAGAAAACACATTATGTTGGAAGAAGCTGCCCCACAGGGCAGCTTTTTTATTTTCCCTTTTCCCTCACCGTTGTCGGTTGTTTTTTAGAGTAACTATTGAAAACTCTAAAATCATTTTTCTGTAGATAAATATCCTTAAACTTATGTATAGGCTTTTTGAAGAAAGCTGTTGCAGAATAGCCCCTAGCTTTTATCGTTTATAGAGTAGGCAGCCAACCGATTTATTTGTTTCCAGCGAATAAATTTAGCCGGTTGTCCGTTAGAACTTATCCCCTAGATCGAACGAATTTTCGTTGGAAATAGGGTTAGCTCTAGTCAGGGATTTGGCTCATTTTATGACCTGTTGTGATTACGATGATTGGGCTTTGTAAACTGCCACCAGGCTGATCCATAAAGCTCAGCAAATTAATCATACTCTTTGGTTGATTTGAGCCAGGTTAGATCTCTCTGCCCTAGCCAGAAAGCTGTCGTGGAGCTAATGCCTCACTCAGCAAGGTTGGGGCGCGTTTTGATTGGTTTAGACTTCATTTAATTAAGTCCATATTAGGAGGATTCACATCCATGAGTATTGTTGCTAAGGCCATTGCTCAGTCCGATGAAGCCAATCGGTTTCTCAGCAGTGCCGAACTGACCAAATTACAAGACTTTTTCAACAACGGTACGGTTCGGATCAGCGCCGCGCAAAAGCTCGCCGCCAACCAGCAAAAAATTGTTGATGAGGGCAGCAAGCGGTTCTGGGCGCAATGTCCTAATACGCCCAGTAACAGTGGAAATCCTCAAAAAACGGCTCTGTGTCAGCGTGATCAGGGTTGGTATATTCGCCTGGTGAGCTACTGCGTGCTGGCGGGTAATTCCAAGCCTCTGGAAGACATCGGCCTGGATGGTATGCGCGATATGTATGTGTCCCTCGGGGTGCCTCTAGCCAACCTGAAACTAGCCATGAAATGCATTAAGGAAGTGGCTATGGGCGTCTTGACCTCTGAAGAAGGCGCGCTGGCGGCTCCTTACTTCGACCAGTTGATTCGGGCGTTTTAAGCCTTGATTGCGATTGACTTCACGGTTGAATTTTACGCTTTACACGAGGATCATCATGCAAGACACGATTACCGCAGTTATCAACCCGGCTGACGAAAAAGGCAGCTACCTGGAGGGTGCCGAACTGGAAGCCCTTAAGCAATATTTTCAAACTGGAGAAATGCGGGTTAAAGCCGCTAGCCAAATTGGGGCCAGTGCCGCCAGCATCATCAGCGAAACCGTGGCTAAAAGTCTGCTGTACGGGGACATCACACTCCCTGGTGGCAACATGTACCCAACCCGGCGCTATGCGGCCTGCCTGCGCGATTTGACCTATTTTCTGCGCTATGCCACCTACGCCATGCTGGCCGCAGACACCTCCATTTTGGATGAGCGGGTGCTAAATGGGCTAACGGAGACCTACGCCTCCCTGGGCGTGCCCATTGAGCCCACCATTCAGGCTCTACAGGCGATGAAAGACGTGGTTACCCAGCGGGTTGGCGCTGATGCCGGTCAGGAAATGGATCGCTATCTAGACCACATTGTTGCGGGTCTGCGCTAAGCGCCTAACGGCCTGACGGGGAAGGTTCCTGGCCTGGGCACGGCCCGCCGGAACCTTCCCCCGCATTTCCACAACCGTCAACCCCTAATCCTCAAACCACCGCCATGAACGCTGTTAAAAAAAGCCAGGCGCAATATCCCTGGTGGGCGGGTAATGCCCGCTTTATCGACCTATCCAATACGTTTATTGTGGCCCACGTCGCCCAGGCTGCGCTGATTATGTTTTGGGCTGGGGCTTTTACGCTGTTTGAGCTGGCCGTCTATTCTCCCCAGCAGCCCATGTCCAGTCAGGGGCTAATTTTGCTGCCCCACCTGGCCACCCAGGGCTGGGGCATCGGTGCCGATGGGGCCATTCAAAACACCTTTCCCCTGTTCGCCATTGGGGTCATTCACCTGGTTGCCGCTGGTGTGCTGGCTGGGGGGGCCTATTTTCATCGCAATCGTCTACCGGCAAATCTGGCGGAGGCCAGTGGTAGAGCCGCCAAGTTTCACTTTGAGTGGGATGACTCTAAGCAGCTAGGGTTGATTTTAGGTCACCACCTGGTGTTTTTAGGCCTAGGTGCCCTGCTGCTGGTCATTAAAGCCACGACCTTTGGCGGCCTGTACGATGCCACCGTGGGTGAGGTGCGGCTGGTGGCCAACCCCACTCTGGACTTTGGCACCCTGTTTAGCTACCGCACCCATCTGTTTGATGTCAACAACCTGGAAGATTTGGTCGGTGGCCACATCTACGTGGCTGTGCTGTTGCTGGCCGGGGGAACCTGGCATATTCTGGTGCCGCCCTTCAACTGGGTACAGCAGCGGTTCTTGTTTTCTGGGGATGGCATTCTGGCCTACTCGCTGTTTGGCATTGCCCTCGCCGGGTTTGCGGCTTCTTACTACTGCGGCTTTAATACCCTGGCCTACCCTACCGAGTTCTACGGCCCGCCCCTGGAACTTAAGTCAGCCTTTTTGCCCGCCTATTTTGACCCCACCCGGGCCGTGGATGCTGGTTACTCTTCCCGCACTTGGTTGGCCAATGCCCACTTTTACCTGGCCTTTTTCTTCTTGCAGGGGGGGCTGTGGCACTATCAGCGGGCAATGGGCTTTGATCTCAGCAGCACCCTGGCCAACTGGCAGCAGAACCGGGCCGCCGCCAGCGACAACCCCGTGCTGACCTATCAAAACCCTGTCCACAATCAGCCTCAGCCACTCTGGTATATGCAGTACGGCACTCCTGAGGCCGAGCTAGAGCCCTTACTGGTGCAGGAACAACCCTTTGAGGATTATCTGTATCGCCCCTCCCAGGGCATCGAGAAGCCGACAGTAGCCGCTGGCGTTGCGCGCACAACGCTGTATCAAACGGTGTTCCATCCCACTAAGCGCACGTTCTACCAATCCCCCGCCCCAGTGCAGGCCAGCTATGGCGGGCGAGGGTTGGGACGGCTTTATGATCCCCCCAGGGCGGCCCAGGGCGATCTGGACTATCCCCAGCCCATGACCTCAGTGATGTACGAACCCAGCCACAGCAACGGCTTCTCCCCGACGCCAGAGGCTGAGCTTGCTAACCATCACGAAGACAACCACAGTGCTTAATGCGCTGATGGGTGACGTTGGTATCCTATAACCGTTGGGGGCGTACTAACCCGTGCGCCCCTTATTTTTTCCCTAACCGCCAATGCCCAGGCGACCAGCCAGGCTAGGGCTAAGCGGCATCAGCACCGCCAGGGCCAGAAATAAAACCAGCAACCCAAGGGCAGCCCGGGCATCATCGGGTTCTGTAATGTCATTTAGGCAGGGGCGCTCCAGGTTGCGTTGCAGCACCAGAATTAGCACAGCCCAGTACAGCGACAGGGGATTAGCCAGGGAAACCAGGGCCAGCAAAATCAGAGTGACGATGGTGGTACGCCCCGCCGTCTTGCGACCGTAAACCGCCTGAACAATGCGTCCGCCATCCAGTTGACCGGCAGGCATCAGGTTAAGGGCGGTAATCACCAAACCCAGCCAGCCCAGGACAGTCAGTGGGTGTACATCTACCAGGGGCTCTTGCAAGGCTGAACCTAGCACCACCCTGGCCAACGTCCCCACCAGCACAGACCCCTGAAAGAAGGCTGACGGGAGTTGAAACAAGCTACCCGGATGGGACAGCACCAGCCCCAGAACTAGCATCCCTAAAGAAACAGCGCCTCCCACGGCTGGCCCAGTCACTGCGATATCAAAAAGAACATTGCGGTTGGGCAATAGCGACTCAAACCGAGTCAGGCTGCCGAAAGAGCCAATCTGCCAGGTGGGAATCACAAAGGGCGGGCTGAGGCGAATGTTGTATCGGCGAGCCATGACCCAGTGGCCAATTTCGTGGCTGACTAACACGGCCAAAATGCCGCCCAAAAAGGGTAAAGCGGCTGTCCAGCGAGAGAACTCCTGCATCAGGTCAAACCCCTGCAGAATGGCACCAGCCTCCAGGCTAGTGAAAATGGTGGCAATGCCCAGGACGATCACCACTAGCCACTGGGTGGAAGTTGTCTTCACCGGATCCATCGTTGCGGGTAGAACCACTACCGTGGGTTTTTGCTCCTGGTTTTCGACCAGAAACAGCCGGTAGCGATCGCCCAACCGCTCCGTCAGGAGATTGGCCAAATGGGCCTGAGTCTTGGCTGGTTCACCTCGCAAATTGCCGCGAAAAATAGCCCCCTGGTCGTAAGGAATGGTTTCAGTCCGAAAGTAGGTGTCGAGGCCAAAAATGCCCTCAATTTGGGTTAAATCCGCCGGTGGAATTACCATTACGCCGTCTTCAAGGGTGCCAGAAGGGGGCGTTACGGTAACGGCGTCGGTAGTTTCTGTAGGTTTGACGGGTTCGCCACTTTCCCCAGGGGGTGCGGCGTCGGTGGCTAAGGAGGTTGTGGGAGGCTGAGCCGAGAGCGTATCCTGCCCCATGGCTCGTAGCTGCCGCCCTAGGTAGATGTACACGCCGGTTGAAACCAGCAGCAGCACCAACACCCCAGCCAGGTTGATATAAATTCCCAGGGCAAACAACCCAAAGAAAATCAGCCAGGGAGCCATCAATACCGCTGACTGGAGCCAAGCCAATATCCCCACTGTGCCGTAGGGAATAGCACGGCGATAGCCCACCGCTAAAATGGCGATCGCCGCCAGCAAAATCAACCCAGTAGTAACCATGATGTCTGTAGGTCGCCGTCCTTACCATGTCAGCCAAGTTCTCATCAGTCTACCGCTGATGGGCCTTGCCGACCAAGGACAGGCAGGGTTAGGGGAGTCAGGAAGCGGGGATCAAGAGGCGGAGATTAAGAGGCGGGGGGCAGGGTTAGGGAGGTAGAGCCTACGCTAAAGCCGGGGTCTACAACGTCTCTGGAAAAATACCGCCCCAACAATCCATAGGTGACCAGCCCAGCCCATTCCCGCAAAATCAGGCGGTGCCGCTGGCGGATATCAAAACTAGCGGGCACCGGGCTGGGGTGAGGGATGACCTTAAACCCAAAACTGCGAAAGGTGAGGGTTGAGCGCAGCAGGTGGGGCAAGTCTGTTACCAGAATCACCCGTTGGATGCCCTCCGGTTGGAGCAATGCCGCCGTGAATTCAGCATTTTCGTTAGTGGTCGCTGAGCAGGGCTCGCCTGCAATTGCCCTGGCGGGAACACCGGCCTGAGTCAGCATTTTTTCTATCTCAATCGCATCTCCTCGTCCACTGGTAAAAATTAAGGGAGCCCGGCCCTGTTGCCACAGCTCTGCCGCTACCTTGACCCGGCTGGGCCGAAAGTCAGGCCCGCGCCCCAGCACCACAATGGCGTCCGCCGGTTGGCCAGAGTCCGACGGGGTTAGCAGCGCCAGACTGCGACCACCCAATTTAGCCGCCACTGGTAGCGCCATCAGGCCATAGCCCACCAGCAACGCCAGTCCTACCCCACTCACGGCCCGCTTCCATCGCCAGGTTGAAAACAACCAGGGAACAGCCATAACACCCGCCAAAATCGACAGCATTATTGACGGCTGAACCAGCCATTGAAACCAGCGCCAGCCTACATGGGTCCAGTAGCTGGTTGATGTGATTTGACACGTCGATAGATCCACCATAAAAGCCTCCAAGGGTCTGTATTTCAGGATTGCTCAAACTGAAGACCGGCAAGATATCCTAAACATCAAGGAACCCAACGGTATCGCCCAGCCCAATTGCTAGCCCAATTGCCGACGGCTAGCGACTCGCTCCTTACGTTAAACGAAATGTTACGCTTCAAGTTCCTCCAGCCCCTTCTCTTGATGAGGTTTTTATGGTATTGACCTCCAACCCAACCAATTTGGCCACCACCCAGGACAACTTTCGCATCACCTTTGCCCCCCTCAGCCTGGAGGAAGTCTATGGGCTGGCCGACGACTCCGCCAACGGTGCTGTTGTGGTGATGAGCGGCATGGTGCGAGACAACACCGATGGCCTCCCCGTTTTAGCGCTGGAATACCAGGCCTACGAGCCCATGGCGCTGACTATTTTTCAGCAAATTACAACCCAAATTCATCAAACCTGGCCGCAGGTCAACCAGGTGGTAATTCATCACCGCACCGGCAAACTTTCTGTTGGGGAAATCAGCGTATTGGTGGCCGTAGGTTGCCCGCACCGCTCAGAAGCCTTTGCCGCCTGCCAGTTTGCCATCGACACCCTCAAACACAACGCCCCAATCTGGAAAAAAGAGTGGTATACCAGCCCCAATGGCACCCTGGCCAGCAGTTGGGTGAGTATTGGGGCCTGTGAACAACCCTCCAGTGACACCCAATGAGGGTTGCAGGTCTTATCCCAAGCCACACTGGTGATACGAATAGACTTCCTCACCTTTTCAGGACACGTTTGGGGCAACGCCTGAGGTAGCAAGCTGACTTAGGAGCCTAGGGGTCTGTAAAGCCTTAATTTGTAGATTGGGTGAAGCCCTAGCGGAACCCAACAAAGCCTACTGCTGTTGGGTTTCACTTCGTTTCACCCAACCTACACGACCCTAATTTTGAGCTTTGACGCTGCCCTAGGGGCTGTCATCAATGAGTCGTGTATGGCCCAAGAATTAAGGGTTATAGCCCCTAGCTGGTTGGCTGGGGCGGGCGGGCTAGGGCTTATCCTGCAAGGGTTTCGGTTGTAATTGATGACACGCCCTAGGGTCATGCTTCGTTCTTCACGGTTCTACTAGGGTCAAAGATTCGCCTGCTTAACCGGCAAATCGGCGTTAATGGCGTCAATTTCGCGCTGCTCCATGCCGTTGACCTCTTCGATGTAGCGGGTGAGGAGGGTTTGCAGGCGGGGTTCGTAGAAGCGGTGCAGGCTGTAGTTGGGAGTAGCCGGAAAGCCACGCCGTTTTTTGTGGCGACCCCCGGCCCCAGGGTCAAACAGGGTGATGCCGTTGGCAATGCCCCACTCAATGGGGGCATAGTAGCAGGCGTTAAAGTGGAGATTGTCGAGGTCGGTCTTTGCGCCCCAGTAGCGCCCATAGAGGCGA